>JAGCPC010000157.1 GCA_017642485.1 Prevotella sp.
GGTTTCCTTAACAAGAAGGAAGAGCTCACAGTACCCAAGACAGACAAGTCCGAAACCTATACTCTGCAGTTTCCCCTCTCAAGCATTAGTGCTCCAGTGCTGATTGACAATATCTTCTATGAGTTTAACAAAGCTACCTTGCTGAAATCAAGCCAGTCTGCCCTCGACTCCCTTGTCATGCTGCTTAATGACAATCCGAATATCACCATTGAGTTAGGAGCACATACCGACTTCAAGGGTTCGGATGCTTACAACAAGACTCTGTCACAAAGACGTGCCGAAGAGGTAGTGAAATATCTCGTGAGCAAAGGCATAGCAGCTGACCGCCTGACTCCTGTAGGCTATGGCGAGGAGAAACCTAAGAAGATACGTCGAAAGGTAGCAGCAAACTATCCATGGCTTAAGGAAGGTGATGTGTTGACAGAAGATTTTATCACCAAACTAAAGCCTGAAGAACAGGAGACGGCTAATGCGCTCAATCGTCGAACGGAGTTCACCGTTCTGCGCACGACATACGACATGTTTGACGAAAAGGGCAACATCAAGAACCCGCCAAAACCTCGCAAGCCAAAACTTGACGAGCCGACAAATGAGGATTCCTTCTTCTTTGATTTTTAATTTCCGCCAATGTCAGCAAAACTGCCAAATGATTTTATAGAATACACCAGACCGTTGTTTGGTGAAGAGCGTTGGCAACGTTTTCTTGATGTCTTCAGCAAGCCAGCTCCTGTCAGCATAAGGCTAAATCCTCTGAAAGCATCACCCGTAACCGCTCTCTTGGAGCAAGAGGAGCACATACATTGCGCCCCAGTCGCATGGTGTAATGAAGCATATTATCTTTCCGAACGTCCCAATTTTACGCTCGACCCATTGTTTCATGCTGGGGCTTACTAT
The DNA here is from genome assembly GCA_017642485.1 of Prevotella sp. Lineage (GTDB taxonomy): Bacteria > Bacteroidota > Bacteroidia > Bacteroidales > Bacteroidaceae > Prevotella. The sequence goes on from JAGCPC010000157.1 coordinate 895, forward strand.
GTTCAGGAGGCATCGAGTATGTTCCTTGACCATGTAGTAAGACAACTGTCAACCATCAACCTTCAACCATCAACCTTCAACCTTCAACTTTCAACCGTACTGGACCTTTGTGCTGCTCCAGGTGGCAAGTCCACACTGTTGAGGGCTGCCTTGCCTTACGATGTGTGGCTTTATTCCAACGAACCCAATCACCATCGTGCCAACATACTTATGGAGAATATTCAGAAGCAAGGTTGTCCCAACGTTGTGGTGACAAACAACTACCCTCGTGACTACAGAAAGGCTGGCATGAGGTTTGACATGATACTTGCTGATGTACCATGTTCTGGCGAGGGCATGTTTCGTAAAGATGAGAAAACGATAGGGGAGTGGTCAGTGGAAAATGTGATGAAGTGTCAGGCTCTCCAACGTTCCATAATAGAGGATATATGGCCATGCCTGAATGATGGGGGGATACTGGTATATTCTACATGTACATTCAATACCCGTGAAGATGAGGAAAATGTGCAGTGGATAATGGAAAATCTCGGAGCAGATATCATACCAATAGATACCAAACCCGAGTGGAACATTACGGGTTCCCTGCTCAATGGCTTCAACCATCCTGTTTACCGATTTATACCAGGTGTCACAGAGGGTGAGGGATTCTTTATGGCTGTGCTAAGAAAGAAAACTCACGATTCCTCCCAGGCGCCTCATGGCAAAAGCAATGCGCGTTTGCTTAAGATAATGTCAGATACCCAGGAACTACCTTTCTCTGATACCACAAAACCGCAAGTTGCTGAGGCTTTGTTTGTCAATACCCCCAAAGACAAGTTTCCAAGAGTGGAACTGAGCAAGGCGGATGCCTTACGTTACCTACGTCATGAGGCCCTTGTATTGCCTCCTGATACCCCCAAAGGATTTGTTATTGTCACCTATATGAACCTTCCACTTGGTTTTGTAAAGAATATCGGCACTCGTGCCAATAATCTGTATCCCAAGGAGTGGAAGATACGTAATCTATAATCTATAAACTATAGCTACTCCTCTATATCGGTAATTTTAGAAATTGCCTTGACAAAATTATATGAGAGAGTTTCTGTCATTGCCACATTAAGTCTGGTAGCAGTACTGAAACTACCTGTGTCAAGGGCATTACATATCGCCTTGTGGTACAGTTTGCTCGCTTTGGGGTAGGGCTTGATGTAAAAAGGTATCTCATCAGGTGACATCCCCCAGAAGTCTATGAGTATATTAGCTTCAAGGTTAGCTGTCTGCACCAGTCCTATCGTAGATAGCCATGAGGACAGTTTGGTAAAATCTATCTTGTCATGATTTTGCCTTATCATGCGCCCAAGTGATATTATACCCTCTACGCTTACATTGTCAGCAATCATCTCGTGGGCATTTGCCACAATAGTGTCGAGCAGCATCAGCGTCTCGTCCGATGTGTCAGGAGCGTTCATCTCTTCTTCGCGAACCTCCATAAGGTGTTTGTCAGACCAATGATTGAAGAGTGAGGCATTGACAAGAGGATATTCTCGTTGGAAAGTAAGCAGTCCGAGGTCACTCATACCCAGTTTCTCTGCTCCCATCGCCACATATCCCGTCACTCCCAACTTGTCAGCAGCTTTGCATAATACGCGCCATTTATATGGTGACATGGGTATGATGCCATGAGATGACTTGTCATGGTTGGTGTCAGGAGTAGTGCCAAAGGCGCCAACCTTGAGAAGTGTCGTGAGGTTATTTACTACTGATGAGTGCATTTGCTTTCTGTAGGTCTTCTGGTGTATCTATTCCTATTGTTTCAGTGTATGTCTCGCCCACCTTTATGCGATAGCCGTTTTCGAGCCATCGCAGCTGCTCCAGCGATTCTGCTATCTCCAATGGTGACTGAGGCAGGTTGGTCACCTCTCGCAGTACCTCTCTGCGATAGGCATACATGCCGATGTGCTTGAGATATGGAAATGCCGTTCCCCATGTTTCCTGTTCTTTTCCTCTGCAGAAAGGTATCACGCTGCGACTGAAGTACATGGCAAATCCTCTGCGGTCCACAACTATCTTTGGTGAGTTGGGATTTTGTATCGCTGTGATGTCATCACCAAATCGTATGCTGAGTGTAGCAATCTGAGTGTCATCATCATCGAAACAGTGACATATCTCCTCTATCTGTTCAGGCTGTATGAATGGTTCGTCACCCTGTACGTTTATCACCACGTCATAGGTGCCGTCTGTCATCTCTATCTTTTCCATTGCCTCTTCTATGCGGTCAGTGCCCGACTTATGGTCAGTGCGTGTCATGACAACCTTTCCTCCCCATGATACGACATGGTCATATATGCGCTTGTCATCGGTAGCCACATAGGCATCCGTTATCTGTTTTGTCACTTGTTCATATACTCTCTGTATGACGGTCTTGTCACCGAGTTTTGCCAATGGTTTGCCTGGAAAACGCGTTGAGGCGTAGCGTGCTGGTATTATAGCTATGAATTTCATCTTTGATTTTGTGAAGATCGAGGTGATTGAAATATATGAAATATAAAGTGCCAACAAAGGTAATAATAAAAGTTGATAGTAAGATGTCGATGAATGGAATAAAATATAATGATGTAGTTAAAATAACAAAAAAAGAGAAAATCTTTTGTCATTCTCAAAAAATAATTGTAATTTTGAAACGAATTAACTGTAAAAAGAATACGACTTTGAAACGACATATTTTCTTATACACACTATTATTCTCTGTTCTGGCGGTGAAAGCTCAGAAGATTTCGCTCGGCAATTGTCACACTCACGACAATGGTGTCTATCAGGGTGAGATGTTAGGAGGTAAGCCTCATGGTAAGGGTGTCACACATTTTGCTAACGGCGACACCTTTGAAGGCGAGTATGAGAAGGGCAAGCGTCAGGGCTATGGCGTATATAGCTTTACTGACGGTGAGCGCTATGAAGGACAGTGGTTTCAGGATCAGCAGCATGGCAAGGGAGTATATTACTTTGCCAATAACAACAGATATGACGGTCTGTGGTTCAGAGACTACCAGCAGGGACATGGCGTGATGTACTATCATAATGGTGACAAGTATGATGGCAACTGGTATCAGGACAAACGTTCTGGTAAGGGCACATACACCTATAAGGAAGGAGCCTATTATGATGGTGAGTGGAAAAACGACATGAAGAATGGCAAAGGCACCTTTGACTGGGGCGATGGTTCACGCTATGAGGGTAACTGGGTCGATAACAACCGTTCTGGCAAGGGCACTTTCACATACTCAAGCGGTGACCAGTATGTAGGTCACTGGCTTAATGATGTGCAGCATGGCAAAGGCATCTATAAGTTCAAGAACGGTGACGTTTACGAGGGCGACTACAAGGATGGCGAGCGCACTGGTGAGGGAGTGTTCAAGTACGTCAATGGCGACAAATATACAGGCCACTTCTTAAATGGCGAGAAGGACGGCATGGGCATCTTCGTATGGAGTAATGGTGACCAATATACCGGTCTGTGGAAAGCCGACAAGCAGAATGGCAAGGGTACGCTCGTAAAGAAGATTGGTGACCGTTATGATGGCTTGTTTAAGAATGGACAGCTAAATGGTGAGGTTATCATACACTACTCCGATGGTAGCAAGTATAAAGGCACTTATCGTAATGGCAAACGTGAAGGAAAGGCGATAGAGGAAACTCGTGAAGGCAATCGTTTTGAGGGCACATACCACGATGATGAGCGCGATGGCGAGTTTATAGAGAAAGACAAAACCGGACAGATCATAGACAAAGGCGTTTATGAAATGGGTGTTAGGGCAAAATAATGAAATATCGCCATAACGAAATACCGCCATAACGACATATCGAAAGACCGAAATATCGACATAACGAAAAAAATATTAACCAATAAAAAGCAAAAGCATTATGATCGTTGACACATTAGACAATCTGAAGTATTATGTAGGCGTTAACCCTTTGTTCGCTGACGTGGTAAAATTCCTTGAGGAAAACGACTTGGCAAGTCTTGAGCCAGGTAAGCATGAGATAAAGGGTAAGGAACTCTTTGTAAACATCATCAACCAGAAGGGCAAGATGCCTGATGAGGCTGTGATGGAGACTCACAAGAACATGCTCGACATCCAGATACCTATCGATGGTGAGGAGACATACGGATACCTCCCACTTGAGGATATCACCATCGAGGCTGAGTACAATGCTGAGAAGGATGTGACAAAGTATCCAGAGCAGCCAAGCTCTACATACGTCACATGTCGTCCAGGTATGATGGCTATATTCTTCCCACAGGACGGACATACCCCTTGCATCTCCAACGAAGAGATGTTCAAAAAGGCTGTCTTTAAGGTGAAGTGCTAATAACCCTTTAACTAATAATACTATGGCTGAAACGAAGAAAAAAGCAAAGAAAACTGTTGCCAAGAAGGCAGTGACTCCCAATGCGCCTGAGCATATCGGCATAGTGGCACGCGACCCTTGGCTGGAGCCATACGAGAATGCTATACGTGGGCGCCACGACCATGCCATGTGGATGGCTGACCATCTCACGAATGGTGGTAAACAAAAATTGTCCGACTTTGCTACGGGCTACCTATACTACGGTCTTCACAAGACTGATAAGGGATGGGTGCTGAGGGAGTGGGCACCTAATGCTACTGAGATATACCTCATTGGCGACTTCAACGGCTGGAAAGAGCAGAAGAAGTATGCCATGAAGAAGCTCAAGAACGGACAGGACTGGGAGATAAAACTTCCTGCTGCTGCCCTGAAGCATGGCGACCTGTTCAAACTCCTCGTAAAGTGGAATGGTGGCCAGGGCGAACGTATCCCTGCATGGATACGTCGTGTGGTACAGGATGATGAGACAAAGATATTCTCAGCTCAGGTCTGGGCACCAGAGAAGGAGTATAAGTGGAAGAAGAAGACCTTCAAACCCCAGACCGCTCCTCTGCTTATCTATGAGTGCCACATCGGTATGGCACAGGATGCAGAGAAGGTAGGCACCTATAAGGAGTTCAAGGACAATGTGCTGCCACGTGTCATCAAGGAGGGCTACAACTGCATCCAGATCATGGCGATACAGGAGCACCCTTACTATGGTTCCTTTGGTTACCATGTGAGCAACTTCTTTGCTGCGTCCAGCCGTTTCGGCACTCCTGAAGACCTCAAGGAACTCATCGATACCGCTCATCAGGCAGGACTTGCTGTCATCATGGACCTGGTACACTCTCATGCAGTGAAAAATGAGATAGAGGGTCTTGGCAACTTCTGTGGCGACCCTGACCAGTACTTCTATCCTGGTGACCGTCGTGAGCACAATCAGTGGGACTCCCTCTGCTTCGACTATGGTAAGGACCAGGTGATGCACTTCCTCTTGAGCAACTGTAAGTTCTGGTTGGACGAGTACCACTTCGACGGATTCCGCTTCGACGGTGTCACCTCCATGCTCTACTACAACCATGGCCTTGGCGTGGATTTCGGTGGCTACGGCGACTACTATAATGGTGGTCAGGATGACAATGCCATCTGTTACCTCACACTCGCCAATAAGGTGATACACGAGGTCAATAAGAATGCTATCACCATCGCCGAGGAGATGTCAGGTATGCCAGGACTGGCAGCTAAGATAGAAGATGGTGGACTGGGCTTCAACTACCGCCTTGCTATGGGCTTGCCAGACTACTGGATAAAGATGATCAAGGAGAAGAGCGATGAGCAGTGGAACCCACGTGACATCTTCTGGGAGATGACCAATCGTCGTGCTGATGAGAAGACCATCTCATACGCTGAGAGTCATGACCAGGCTTTGGTGGGCGACAAGACTATCATCTTCCGTCTTATCGATGCTGACATGTACTGGCACTTCAAGAAGGGTGATGAGAATGAGACAGCACGTCGAGGCATAGCCCTGCACAAGATGATACGCCTCGTGGTGTCAAGCACCATCAATGGTGGCTACCTCAACTTCATGGGCAATGAGTGGGGACATCCCGAGTGGATAGACTTCCCACGTGAGGGCAATGGCTGGAGCTGCAAGTATGCTCGCAGACAGTGGAACCTCGTTGACAACAAGGAGCTATGCTACCACTGGCTTGGCGACTTCGACCAGAGGATGCTCGAGGTGATGAAGATGGTGCCAAAGTTCAATGAGACACCAGTACAGGAGATATGGGTCAACGAGGGTGACCAGATTATGGCCTTCATGCGTGGTGACCTCATCTATGTCTTCAATTTCTCACCCACACGTTCATATACCGACTACGGCTTCCTTGTGCCCCTCGGTTCGTATGAAGTGGTGCTCAATACTGACTCAAAGGAGTTTGGCGGTAATGGATTTGCTGATGACAGCATCACCCATCTCACCAACTACGATGAGATGTATGTACAAGACAAGAAGGAGTGGCTCAAACTATACATACCAGCACGTTCTGCTGTAGTGCTGAAGAAAAACTAAGTAGTAGTTCAGTGCTTCAGTGTGCGATTCACTCCCACACCCCCTGTTGGGCATGCGTAAATTAAAGAGATGAAAAATAATCGTAATGGCGCACACACTGCTATAAGTGCAGTGTGTGCTGCTCTCTTTGTTGTAATCACATTCCTCTATTTCTATTCATTTCAGGGTGATATCCTTGGAATGATGCAGTACTCGTGGTCTGACCATCAGACCTCCTACGACCGTCTTGCTGGGGGAGTGATATTTACCGCTTTAGCCCTTTTGGTAAAGATTATCACCTCCGCTATACTGTCCTTTCCTACTCGCTTGCAGGCATTGTCATATTTTCCTGCCATGATGCTGAGTGGGGTAGTGACGAGTGGTACGGTGGATGATAACGGCCAGGTGAGTATCTCATGGCGACTGATATGCCTTGCCATAGTGTTGCTTCTGTTGTTTCCTGTTGTTGTCAGCCACCTCAATCGTTATTACAGCTACAACAACCCCTTCCGTGATACCCACAGCTCTGTAGCAGAGTGGAGGAGCAACATCCTGGTACTTCTCCTGTCCATGGTGGTGATGTACAGCATTGGCAATACCGACAGGACGCTGCATACCCGTTTGGCTGTAGAACGGTTGTGTCATGAGGGTAAGTATGATGAAGCCCTTGACTATGGCATACCTATGTTCGATCATGACATGGCACTGACAATGTGGCGCGCCTATGCCCTGTCAAGACAGTCATCTTCGTCAGCTACCACCAATATGGGTGAGCACCTTTTCAATTATAATATAGGCAACAAGCAGTCCACACTCCTGCCTCGTAGCAGTGGCGAACCACATGCCTTGTTGCGTGACTGCTACCCAATATGGCAGTCATTAGGATTTGTTCCACGCAACATCGATGAGTCGCCTGTCACATACCTACGAAGAGAGTTGCGTAGGGGTACTGCTCGACCAGCAGCAAAAGACTATCTGCTATGTACTATGCTGATAGATAAGGATTTAGACACCTTTGTCGATTTTCTCCCGCGCTATTATGACAGCAATCACGAACTACCCCAGCACTATGCCGAGGCACTGATAATATACAAGTCCAGACATCGTGATGCCAACTATCACAAGTCCCTTGACTCGCTGAAGGTGGGCGAGGCTGTCAAGGCTGACTACTACGATTTCCTGCAACTCTTGCGTAGCAAAAAAACTATGCACGCAAAGCAGGCTGACATCAAGGATAACTATTTTGGCACATACTGGTACTACTACTACAAACGATAGCCTTTTCATTTTTGGCATGATTGTTGTAGTACGGTGATTTTGAAAAAATATAACACTTTATAAACAACAAAGACAATGAACAAAGAAGATTCAAATATGATGGATAACGAAAAGTTCAGCGAGAATACCGAGAACACAGAAAACACTGAGAACACCGAGAATACGGAAAATACAGAGACTGCGGAGAATGAAGAGTCATCAGCATCCTCCGAAACTTCTGAGTCTGTAACCAAGGAAGAGGCGAAAGACCCCCTCGATATAGCGCTCACAGAGATAGAGGAACTCAAGAAGCAGGCACTCTATAAGCAGGCTGAGTTTGACAACTTCCGCAAGCGTACCATCAAGGAGAAGGCTGACCTCATACTACAGGGTGGCGAAAAGACCATTACTGCCATTCTGCCAGTGCTTGACGACTTCGAGCGTGCCCTTGCCGACAAGAGTGACGATGCCGATGCCATACGTGAGGGTATGAAACTGATATACCAGAAGTTCCAAAAGACACTCGAAACCCTTGGTGTGAAGAAGATTGACACAGACAATGCCGACTTCAATGTGGACTACCACGAGTCAATAGCTCTCGTGCCAGGCATGGGCGAAGACAAGAAGGGTAAGGTCATAGACTGCGTACAGACAGGTTATACGCTCAATGACAAGGTCATACGCTTTGCCAAGGTGGCAGTAGGACAGTGATAGTTGAAAGTTGAAAGTTGAATGTAGATAGTATTAAGTATAAGGTAATTATACCTTTGATTAAGGGAGGAGAAATATAATTATATGGCAAAAAGAGATTACTACGAGGTACTTGGCGTTGACAAGAAGGCCAGTGCAGCAGACATAAAGAAGGCTTACCGTAAGATAGCTATAAAATATCACCCTGACCGTCAGGGTGACAAGAGTGATGCCGAGAAGAAAGAGGCTGAGGAGAAGTTCAAGGAAGCAGCAGAGGCATACGCTGTGCTTTCTGATGAACAGAAGCGCCAGCAGTACGACCAGTTTGGTTTCGACGGTCCTAACTTCGGAGGCGCTGGCGGCTTCGGTGGCTTCGGAGGAGCTGGAGGCTTCTCCATGGACGACATCTTTGATATGTTTGGCGACGTCTTTGGTGGACGTGGTGGCTTCGGAGGCGGCTTCGGCGGTTTCGGCGGCGGCAGCAGAGGTCAGCAGATACACCGTGGCAGTGACCTGCGACTCAAGGTGCGCCTCAACCTCAAGGAGGTGGCAACAGGTGTCACCAAGAAGTTTAAGGTACGTAAGGACGTACAGTGCTCACTCTGTCACGGCACCGGTGGCGAGGGCATAGAGACCTGTTCTACATGTCATGGCTCAGGTGTTGTCATCAAGCAGCAGCAGAGCATCTTCGGCATGATGCAGACTCAGAGCGTCTGTCCTACCTGTGGTGGTGAGGGCAAGACCGTCAAGAAGAAGTGCCCACGATGCAATGGCGAGGGAGTAGAACGTGGTGAAGAAGTTGTAGAAATCAACATCCCAGCAGGAGTGCAGGATGGTATGGTCGTCAATGCTCCTGGCAAAGGCAACGCCGGAAGGCGTAACGGTCAACCAGGCGACATAAAGGTGTTTATCGAGGAGGAGCCTAATGACACTTTTGTACGTGATGGTAAGGACCTCATATACAACCTATTGCTCGATTTTCCTACAGCAGCACTTGGAGGCGACGTCAACATACCTACCATAGAGGGTGGCCAACTGAAACTCAAGATAGAGCCTGGCACACAACCTGGTAAGACTCTGCGTCTGCGTGGCAAGGGACTGCCCAGCGTGCAGGGCTATGGCTACGGCAATGGCGATATACTCGTCAACATCTCCGTATATGTGCCACGCACACTCTCCAAGGATGAGAAGTCAGCACTGGAGCACATGAAGGGCTCGGAGAATTTCAAACCCGACTCAGCCACCAAGAGCAATCTGTTTAACCGTTTCCGTAGCATGTTCTCTTAATGAATTATCAAGAGACGTTAGAATATCTGTACAACGCTGCGCCTGCCTTTGAGAAGGTGGGCGCTGGTGCTTATAAGGAGGGTCTGAGCACTACGCTGGCACTCGATGAGCATTTTCATCATCCACATCATAGTTTCAAGACTGTCCATGTAGCGGGCACCAATGGCAAGGGTAGCACTTCGCACATGATTGCTGCCATACTGCAGCAACAGGGGTATAGGGTAGGGCTATATACCTCGCCGCATCTGGTCGATTTCAATGAGCGCATCAGGGTCAACGGCTGTCCCATAAGCCATGACTACATCATAAGGTTTGTGGAGGAGGAGAGGGACTTCTTTGAGCCTCTGCAGCCATCGTTCTTCGAACTCACCACGGCACTGGCCTTCAAGTATTTTGCCGATGAGCACGTCGATTATGCTGTCATAGAGGTAGGACTGGGTGGCAGACTGGACTGTACCAATATCATCACTCCCTGTCTCAGCATCATCACCAATATCTCTTTCGACCACACCGCCTTTCTTGGTAATACACTCTCCGCTATAGCCCGTGAGAAGGCAGGTATCATAAAGCATGGAGTGCCCGTTGTCATTGGCGAATACACTGATGAGACACTACCCGTATTCTCGCAGGTGGCTGAGGAGAAGCAAGCTCCTATCACCTTTGCACAGGATGAGGACATCACCTCTATGCCACACTGTCAGCTCCAGGGGTACTGTCAGGAGCACAATGTCAGGACCGTTCTTGTTGCTGCCTCTATCCTCACCAAGCAGGGTGTCATCACAGATAACTCGTGTATAGACTATGGCATCAGCCATGTGTGTGACCTCACTCATCTCCGTGGACGTTGGGAGACTGTTTCCACCGCTCCTCTCGTGATATGCGATACGGGGCATAACCTTGCAGGGTGGGAGATACTGTCCCGTCAGATTGCCGACCGCTTCAAAACCCTTCAGGAGGATAACGCTGCAACCGCTGTCACACTGCGTATAGTATTCGGAATGGTTGACGACAAAGATATCGACCATGTGCTCCGTCTGCTGCCTCCCTTTGCTACCTATTACTTCACCCAGGCTTCCACCCATCGTGCCATCCCCGTCGATACCCTGATGGCGAAGGCATCAGACGCTGGACTTCATGGAACTCCCTTTTCTACCGTGGCTGAGGCATACCATGCTGCACTGTCCCAATCGTCACCCTCAGACCTCATCTTCGTTGGTGGCAGCAGCTATGTCGTCGCCGATTTCCTTACCTTGTTCTCTGCCCCTGCATAGTTTAATCTCCTTTCATTTTTTGTTGTGCTTGAATGTTTAAGTTAAAGATACCTTTGCGCTCTGAATATCTGCATGCAAAGGTACTGCTTTATGTTTAATCGTGCAAGCAAATGTCAATTTTTAACATTTGCCTATAGCTCACTCCACTATAGCTTATAGTCCATGCTGTAAACTATATGCTTTAGTGCTGTAAACTATATGCTTTAGTGCGCTAAACTATATGCTTTAGCAGTACGCAAACATACGTTTACAATCGTAAACAATAATTAACACGTAACCAATTGTTATACAATCAGTTACAAGTGTATTTTTGTTATAAGTAAATTTTTTTCGTTTTTCATGCAAAATGCACAAAAATAACGATTTGTGCATGTCAAATTTTAACATTTGGTTTGTCAACAATGTCAACAATGTCAACTTTGTTAACATTGTTAACCACACTTTCGCGCGTATATA
>JAGCPC010000158.1 GCA_017642485.1 Prevotella sp.
GAGGAGGTGGTAGGCGTGGACCTCGTCAAGGAGCAGCTGCGCATAGCCGCTGGCGAGCCACTGCGCTTCAAGCAGGAGGACCTCTCACAGCACGGCCACGCCATAGAGTGTCGTATATGCGCTGAGGACACGGAGCACAACTTCATGCCTTCACCTGGTGTGATACAGCAACTCACCGTGCCACAGGGCATCGGCACACGTGTTGATTCTCACTGCTATGAGGGTTACGAGATACCTATGCACTACGACCCTATGATAGGCAAACTCATCGTGTGGGCGGTGACTCGCGAATATGCCATAGAGCGCATGCGTCGCGTACTTTATGAATATAAGATAACTGGTCTCACCACCAACATACGCTATCTGCGTCGCATCATCGACGTGCCCGACTTCAAGAACGGCAACTACAACACCTACTTCATCGAGCGTAACCAGGAGCGACTCAAGCCTCGCAAGGGCTTCAAGAACGATGCTGAACCGATGGCTGTCATAGCAGCCTACATCGACTACCTCATGAACGTAGAAGAGAACCAGCCTAACGGCGTAAATGAGGACAGTTCGGCACTCACCCGCTGGAGAGCTTTCGGACTACAGAAGGGAGTGTTGAGGGTGTAAATTTCAGTGCACAGTGCACAGTTCACAGTTCATAGTTTTAGTTTAGCTGATATTCAATGCAAATATATGAACATGAAAATCTTAACTGTGAATTGTGAACTGTGAATTGTGAACTAAAAAATATTATCTATCGTGGAAATTCAAGTTGGAGATAAAATGATGGAAGTTACCTTGCTGCAGAAGGAAGGTAACCACGTAAAGGTAGAAATCGACGGCAAGGTATATGACGTTGACGTATGCATGCTCGAGAAGAATATCTGCTCTATAATATACAAGGGCAACTCATACAATGCAGAGCTTATGCGCGAGAACGACGGCAAGCACTATCGTGTGAACCTCAACTACTCGGTATATGACATCGACATGCTCGACTCGCAGGCTAAGTACATGCGTATGCGCAGGAGCAAAGCAGGTGGTGCTGGTTCACAGGCAGACACCATCACGGCACCTATGCCTTGCAAGATAGTGAAGGTATTCGTAAAACCTGGCGACCAACTCAAGGCTGGTGACAGTGTACTCACCATGGAGGCTATGAAGATGCAGTCCAACTACAAGGTAGCTGAGGACTGCACCATCAAGGAGGTGCTCGTCAGTGAGGGCGACAGTGTAATGGCTAATGCCACACTTGTTAAATTAGAAATTTAACCACGAAACGTCGTAAGCGACTACGAAACGAGGTTTAAGCCTCTACGAAACGTCACTTACAGTGACTACGAAAACTATACCAGTAGCAACCAAAGGTTGCGTTTCGTAAGTGCGGTAGCACTGCTTCGTTTTCGTAGCGTCAGCGATTCGTAAAAAAAAAACAAAAAAAATATGGCTCGTGTAGAGAAACCAAAAGAGAAGCTTACAGCAAGAGAGAGAATAGAGACACTGCTCGACAAGGGCACGTTTGTAGAAATGGATAAGCACGTAGTGCACCGCTGCACTGACTTCGGCATGGAAAACAAGCGTATCGAGGGCGATGGCGTCATCAGTGGCTATGGCAAGATTGACGGCAGGATAGTATTCGTCTATGCCTTTGACTTTGCAGTACTGGGTGGTTCGCTGAGTGCTGCCAATGCGCAGAAGATAGCCAAGGTGCAGGATCTCGCGCTCAAGAATGGTGCACCTATCATAGGTCTCAACGACTCTGGTGGTGCACGCATACAGGAGGGTGTGGAGTCACTGACAGGTTTTGCCCACATATTTCAGCGCAACGTGATGGCAAGCGGCGTGATACCGCAGATATCAGCCATAATGGGTCCGTGTGCTGGTGGTTCATGCTACTCCCCTGCCCTCACCGACTTCATCCTGATGGTCAAGGAGCAGAGCCAGATGTTTGTCA
>JAGCPC010000159.1 GCA_017642485.1 Prevotella sp.
AGAGGAAACACCATGAGGTTGGCCATGCAGTAGATGGTGTCGGTCACGGGGATGAGTTCATACTCATGGTTGAAATATACATAGTGTCCCATATAGAGCAGTGCTGCGGTGACACTAAACGCCATCAGGCGCAGCTTCGCCACAGAGCGCTGTTCGCGCCAGTCCATCCACAGTACGGCAGACCAGAAGAGGCATACCAGCATGGGCAATGATGTGATGAGATACTTAATCATAGGTGCAAAGGTACTTATTTATTACGAAACAGCCCTCCAAAATTGTAACATATAACGAAAAAAAGATTGTATATTTTGTGAATTTGAGAATAATTACTGTAATAATGAGAGGAGCGTTAGCGCAAAAAACGATAATTTTGTCCGCACAGATAATTATTACCTAAACAATAAATCTTTAAAACCTAATCATTATGAAATTTTTACGATCATTTAATGCTAAGCGCAGCCTCATGCTGGCTGCCCTGTTGCTTACGATGTGCGTGACGGCGATGTCGAAGGCAATCATTCCGTTTGGCGTACTGGAACAGAAGCCGTGGGAGGCTAAGTTTTACTATGCTACCATTGCCAGCGGCGACACCCCTGCAGAGGACTGGTACAGTGCCGACTTCAACGACTATGAGTGGGGCACCATCACGGGTCCTATCGTCAGTGGCGGACTGTCGTACTACAACACTACGTGGGACCTTGCCAACACCACTTACTGGGTGCGCTGTCACTTCACGATGGCGGCAGAGGACCTCACAAAGTTCCTCTCCTTCTACATTGCCAATGACTATACCTGCGAGGCATACGTCAATGGCGTACAGATATATAATGTGAAGAGTGCCGCCAACTACAATATTATAAGGCTGAGTGACGAAGCTAAGGCTGCCCTCAAGGCTGGCGACAACGTCCTTGCCGTGAAGGTGAGCGATACCGATGGTGGCAACCGCTACATGGACTTCGGATTGTACGCATCTGACTTTAACGATGCCTTTAAGCGTGCCGATGTGCCTCTTGCATTTACCGATGACGAGAACAATCCCTGGTTCGTGGAGCGTGAAAACCTTATACGCCGCGACAATGGCAAGAGTTACTATGCTTCGTGGCTTACTGCGACCTTCACCTCTGCCTATCGCACACAGTTGTCATTCGACTGGCACTATGACTACCAGACTGCCGGCCAACTGTATATCGACGGCGTGCTGGCTGAGAACTGCGGTACTGGACATACCTATTATAACTTCGGCAGTCGCCACTTCATCCTTGAGCCTGGCGAGCACATAATAGCCTTCCGCGATACTGTGGCAGGACGCGACAGTAGAAAGTATTTCGAGATAAAGAACCTAAAACTGAAGGAACTGCGTCCGCTTGAGACGGCAGTGCTCACTGACAAGTCTATGCCTGTTACGTTTACCAACGACGACCCTATCTCTCCTTGGACAATAGAGGACGGATATATCTATTGGAACAGCTGGTGCAATGCCAACAGATCTGCAAAAATATCAACCACGTTTACCGTTGACAAGACCTCCAAGGTGCAGTTTGACTACGAGGCTTACAAAACCAATAACAATGATTATGGAGATTATCAAAGGCTAAATATCTACCTTAATGGTATAAAGCTTAACGCATATTACAACGTACGTGACTATGCCACATGGTCAAGTGCATTGGAGCCAGGTGAATACACATTGGAGATAGAAAACACCATAGCCAACCGCAGTGACTGGTACTATGCACGAATCAAGAACTTTGAGGTTTCCAACAACTGGATTAACGTAGAGCTTGCAACGCCTGGAACATTGGGCTCTGAGGTACTATATAGTCCTGGCATCGACGTACTTGACGACGTAGAGTTCCTGAAGGTAAAGGGCAAGATGAACGACAGCGACTGGACTGACATCAAGAACATGCAGAACCTGAAGGCACTCGACCTCAGCGAGGCAATTATTACTACTGTGCCCGACAAGGCATTTGATGGCAAGTCGCTACTCAGCAGCGTCATCCTTCCAGAGGGTATCACCTCTATCGGAGAGTATGCTTTCCGTGGAACCACTATCCGCCGCATCAACATACCGTCAACGGTTAGCATAATAAAGCAGCGCGCTTTCCAGTCAACACCGCTGATGTACTGCACGTTTGCCGAGGGCTCACAGCTGAAGACCATAGAACAGTATGCATTTGCATCATGCAAACTGTTGCAGGAGATAGCACTGCCGGCACAGTTGGAGACGATAGGTCTGGCGACATTTGAATATTGCGAAATGCTAAAGACTGTCACCATGGGAGATGCTGTCACCTATATAGAGGGATGGACATTCCATGGAGCCAACAAGATGGAGTCAATACGCTTCTCTGATGCACTTGAGGAAATCCGCCCGTACATGTGCCGTGAAAACCATGCCTTGGCACAGGTTCACCTGCCGGCAAACCTCAAGAAAATCCACGAGTTGGCATTCTATGACACCCCATTGCTGACCGAGATAGAGTTCCCCGCATCAGTAGAACTGATAGCAAGGGAGTCGTTCAGATACAGCGCTATCGAAAAAGTTGAGCTGCCTATCAACCTGCAGTGGCTTGGTGACTATGCCTTCAGCAACAACTCTAACCTGAAGGAGATAGAGATGCCGTCATTCGTAGATCCAGGCAACTATGCTCGTCCTTATTGGTCTAGTAGTGGCTACTGGACACAGGACAATCAGCCTTCAGGCTATCTCAGGAACTTCTCAGACTGTCCAAACATAGAGAAGGTAACGATGCGCTCGGCTACGCCTCCTGCAATTAATGTGGATCCTTTCCAGAACAGTCGCGACAAGAGCGTCATCACCTTGGTAGTTCCTTCTTTCGCAGTGGTCAACTATAAGCTCGACACTTACTGGAAGGCATTTGGCAGCATAGTAGAGGGTGACGACGTGGACTACTGGAAGATTACCTCTCCGCTGATGCTCACCAACAACCGCCGCATGCAGGGCACACCTGACGTGGACCTCTACTACAACGGTCAGCTCACAGTAGGTGGCTCGGCTCCTATGACGATGGACAAGTTCAACATGTTCTTCAGCGAAGAGAACCCAGGACGCCTGCTCAACACATGTGACGCAGTTACAGCTAATGAGGCTGCAACTAAGTTCTCAGTAGTAGCTAACAGGTGGTACTTCATCACTCCTATACATGACGTAAACGTTGCCGACATTAACGTTTCAAACGACGCTTCATACGTATTCCGTTACTACGATGCTGAGAACCGTGCCGTAAAGGGTGCTACAGGCAGTTGGAAGAACGTTGATACCAGCGTGCTGAAGGGTGGACAGGGCTACATATTCCACTGCAATAAGGCATGTGTCATCACATTCCCTGCTGATGCTGCAGGACAGGCACAGCTCTTCACCACCAAGGACGTGACATGGAACCTCACCACCAACGAGGCGGAGGTAGCTGCCAACCGCTCATGGAACTATGTGGGCAACCCATATCCATGCTACTATGACATATTTTATATGGACTTCACTGCTCCTATAACAATATGGAACGGAAGCACCTATAAGGCTTACTCAATAGCTGACGATGACCTCGTGCTGCGCCCGATGCAGTCATTCTTCGTACAGAAGCCTGACGCAGTGGACAAGATAGTCTTCAAGAAGGAAGGTCGCCAGCTGCTCTCAACAGTGGCTGCACATACCACAGGCAACTCATACGCTACGGGTGAGAAGGCTCGCAAGATATTCAACATACAGATTATCGACAACGAGACGGAGGCTGCAGACGAGACACGCGTAGTACTCAACAACAACGCCAACATGGGTTACGAACTGGAGTGCGACGCATCAAAGTTTATGAGCTTCGACGCTTCCGTACCTCAGATATTCACCACCGACGGTGATGGCAACGCATACGCCATCAACGAGCGTCCTACACTCAACGGCATGGTGCCACTGGCATTCTACGCTACAAAGGATGGTAAATACACCATCAACGTGCTGCGTGCCGATGGTAAGGTGAAACTTCAGGACAGCGTAGAGGGCAAGACCGTTGACATCACAAGCGGCACATACACCTTCGACGCTGAGGCTTCAAGCGAGGCTAATACCTCACGCTTCACCCTCGTGTTCAACGATGCCACCGACGCTGTTGAGATTGAAGAAAATGCTGACGTCAATGCTAACGCTAACACATTCGACCTTATGGGTAGGATGACCGACGCTACACAGCCTGGCATCTACATCAAGGACAACATGAAGATCGTGAAGTAAGAATCGTGATGTTGTAAATTGTAAAGTCGTATCACTAACAATCAACAACTATGCGAAGTTTCAAGTATATTCTCATATTGCTGGCACTAAGCATCAGTGCTGGGGTATGGGGGCAAAATAATCCGACTAA
>JAGCPC010000160.1 GCA_017642485.1 Prevotella sp.
AGTCAATGACATAGGCGAAACGGCAGCACCACTATGGGACAGGGCACTGCATAGCCCGCACGCCATAACATGGGACATGGGGTCGATGGGACTGATACGCTTTATCGACGGAAGATACTCGGAACACTATCGAGTTTAGTTCACAGTTCACAATTCACAGTTCACAGTTCACAGTTGAGATGAAGATAACAAAGATATATACTAAGACGGGTGACAGGGGCGAGACATCGCTCGTGGGAGGACTGCGTACGGCAAAGGATAGTGACCGTATAGAGGCATACGGTAGCATAGACGAACTGTCATCGCAGTTGGGACTGCTGTCGGCAATGCTAAGTGACAGCTCCAAGGAAGCCCTGCACCCCCTCGCTACGGAGATAGACGGGGCGCAGCAGATGCTATTTGACATGTCGGCGCTGCTGGCAACAGATATCGAGAAACTACAGCAGAGCGGTGCCGAGTGGACAGACGGATACCTCGCAGGACTCCGTGCTACCAACGATAGGATAGGTAGGCAGATAGCTGACATGGAGAAAAAGATAGACGAACTCAATGCCTCGCTGCCCGCGCTAAACACGTTTATACTGCCTGGAGGCACGATGCAGGGGGCGCAGTGCCACGTATGCCGTGCCGTATGTCGCAGGGCAGAGCGACGTGTGTTGACACTCCTCGCTACACTGTCAGGAGAGGATGTCAAGATGTATGGTAATACGCTGGCATACATAAATAGGTTGAGTGACTACCTGTATGTGATGGCACGCAAAATAAACCTAATTTGCGAGAAAGAAGAAAAAAAATGGGAAAATTCTTGCAAATAAGAAAAAAGTATATTACTTTTGCACGCAAATTTGAAAAAAGAGACCTAACAACTTAATTTACTAATATATGTACTGGACACTAGAATTGGCCTCAAAACTGGAAGATGCCCCATGGCCGGCAACCAAGGAAGAGTTGCTCGACTATGCCATACGCAGCGGCATATCAATGGAGGTGGTAGAAAACCTTGAAGAACTGGAGGATGATGGTGAGACCATATATGACTCTATAGAGGACGTATGGCCCGACTACCCCACGAAGGAGGACTTCCTGTTTGATGAAGAGGAGTATTAAGAAAAAATAGAAGGCGATAATACATCACCAATACCACGGGGTTGACTGGATTTGACAGCGGACTGGGATGGTGAGTAAGCATGCGGAGCGATGACTGTGGGCTCCATAATCACGTCGGTCAACAATTTAATTGGCGAAAACAACTACGCTCTCGCTGCTTAATCGAAGTATAGTAGATTAGCTTCATTTCCTGCAAGGCAGGAAACGGGACATCGCTCAGAGCCCTCTCCCTGAGGCTTACTGGTCAAAGCGGTGCAGAAATATCGGGGGTAGCAGCGGCAGAGCCTCGATGCCACTGCGAAATCTTAGAGGATAAGGTTGTGATTGGTGGTTTGGGTCTTGTCACAACACGAAAAACAAAGTCCAAAATAAGCATGTAGAAAGCTCACGGTTTCACCGTTTGGACGAGGGTTCGAATCCCTCCAGCTCCACAAAGTTTTTACTGTATCTCACTGACTGTCCATCGGTTGGTGATATTTTTGTTTTACCTTTCGGGGGCGATTTCGGGGGTGATTGGGGGGCGATTTTGCTAAAAGGCGCTATCGCTATAGTCTGTCCATCTATCTGTGATTTGCGTATTTGTCTGTAAAAAGAAGAAGATTATGAAGAAGACAATAGTGAG
>JAGCPC010000161.1 GCA_017642485.1 Prevotella sp.
AACCTCACCACCAAAGTCAGAGTGTCCTGGGGTGTCGATGATATTGATTTTAACTCCTTTCCAATTGATACTTACGTTTTTAGAAAGAATGGTGATACCACGCTCGCGCTCCAAGTCGTTGGCATCCAATACTTGATTGCTGAGATTCTGTCCGTCACGGAACAGGTGTCCAGCCAGCATCATCTTGTCCACGAGTGTAGTTTTTCCGTGGTCAACATGTGCGATAATTGCAATGTTTCTGATATCCTGCATACCTAAATACTTAAATTTCGGGTGCAAAGGTACACATTTTTTGCCGAAAAATTTGCTAAATCAAAAAAAAGTTGTAATTTTGCAGCCGCATTTCGGAAAATCCGATGCATCTGACGACGTAAACTAGTCTGTGATTGGCAAGAATCGCGTCCGAAAGATGTTTATGCACAACATTTAATCACATCTAAAAATTATGTATTTAGACAAAGCAAAGAAGGAAGAGATCTTTGGCAAGTACGGTAAGGGTACAACCGACACTGGTTCAGCCGAGGCTCAGATTGCACTCTTCAGCTATCGTATCTCTCACCTGACAGAGCACCTGAAGAAGAATCACAAGGACCACAACACAGCTCGCTCACTGACCATGCTGGTAGGTAAGCGTCGTAAGTTGCTGAAGTACCTGTACAATAACGATATCAATCGTTATCGTGCTATCATCAAGGCTCTTGGTCTGCGTAAGTAATTTAGAGACTTACAGATTAAAAAAAATATCCCCCGCCAAATGGCGAGGGATTTTTTTGTGCCCAGGTGGGCTAGATGCTAGAAGTGGATGTTAACATCTAAGCCTACCTGGATGGGTGTTGCCTTCTGAGCAAAGTGGTGGAGTCCACCTACTGCACTCGATGCGACGGCAAACGTATTGTAGTTAGTGTTGGTCAAGTTGCGGCCCCAGAGTGATACCAGTACTGGGCCGAAGTCGTAATCAGCATGTGCACCAGCCACAGCATAGAACTTCTGGGCGTAGGTGTTAGCCTCGTCCCACCATGTCTTACCCTGGCCATTCATGTTGGCACCAATGGTAAACTTGCCGATGTGCCAGTCAACCATAGCGCTAAGAGTGTGCTGAGGAACGAATGGCACATAGTTGCCATCGTAATCGCCAGCGAATATATCCGTATTTGGAGATGTAGAACCACCTACGGTATGCTGGTACTCATCAAACTTAGCATTGGTGAATGCATAGGTTACAGCCCAGTCGAGAGCATTGTCGATAGCCTTTCCACGCAGAGTAGCCTCGAGTCCGCATGAGTGACTCTTACCAGCGTTGACCATTATGCGGCCATAGTTACTGTGAGGCTCCATGATCGACAGCTGCTGATTGCGAATCTGCATGTAGTAGAGAGCCAGGTCGAAGTGAGTGCTACCACCAAACAGGTTGAGGTGTGTACCAATCTCATAGTTCCAACTCTCCTCTGGCTTATATGCGATAGTCTCGTTGATAGCGTCGTAATCGGCAGCAGTGTGCTCTACATCGTAGTCGCCACGCATAGCGTCCTGCTGATGAGCATTCAGGTCAGCCTGCAGCACATCGCTGAACATCTGGAAGTTGTATCCTCCAGCGCGATAGCCCGTTGATACCAAAGCGTAGATGTTACCAATATTCTCGTCGAAGCTATATGTCAGCGCGATCTTTGGCAGCAGCTGTGTGTAGCTCTTA
>JAGCPC010000162.1 GCA_017642485.1 Prevotella sp.
AATGCTTCGGCTGAATCACTTAACTCGAAGATCAAGCAATTTCGTGCACAACTTAGAGGAGTAATCGATGTGGACTTCTTTCTCTACAGGCTATCAATGATATACGGGTAAACACAGGGTTTTACTGGTGACCCATTTTTTGCGCACAAAAAAAGCACAGGGTGAAGTTCCTGTGCTTGAGGGTTATGTCCTTTTTACAAGGTTATCGGGATGCATGTGCATCCTTACTTGTTATTCCTCTGAGAACTGGTCCTTGCCTACAGCGCAGAGTGGGCAAGCCCAATCTTCGGGAAGGTCCTCAAAAGCCGTGCCTGGCTTGATGCCATTCTCTGGATCACCTACTGCTGGGTCATATACATAACCACATACGTCGCATACATACTTTTTCATAATGTTTTCTTTTTTTAGGTTAGAAATTCTTTTATCTCGGCAACAAAGGTAATAAAAATAATGTATAGAAAAGAAAGAATGGCTTGTTTTTTTCATTATTTTTGAGTATTGCACAGTTTTGCATAACATCGTACCTTTGCAAACGGAATTCTGGGATAGGGGAAAAGTATAAGGTATAAAGTATAAAGTATAAGGTATAAAGTAAATGAAAAAGACTATTGTAGTATTTGGAAGCTCCACGGGAACGTGTGAGGGAATAGCAAATGACATTGCAGCAAAACTCGGTGTAGATGCCATCAATGTGAGTGACTTCACTGCTGACGTGATTGCCAGCAACGACAATCTTATCCTCGGTACCTCAACATGGGGTGCTGGTGAGGTGCAGGACGACTGGTATGACGGACTCAACGTTATCAAGTCTGCCGACCTGTCAGGCAAGACGGTTGCCCTCTTTGGTTGTGGCGACTCATGTTCGTACGGCGACACCTTCTGCGGAGGCATGGCTGAGATATACAATGCCGTAAAGGCGCAGGGTGCCAATGTCGTAGGCAGCGTTGACGCTACAAACTACAGCTATGATGACTCAGAAGCTGTGATTGATGGCAATTTCGTCGGCCTCGCTCTTGACAATGACAACGAAGAGAGCAAGACAGCCGGACGTATAGATGCCTGGATAGAAAGTATCATGCCACAACTCTAATAAAAAAAAATACTATCATGACCCACATGTCAACACTCAATCAGGGCGTAAAAGGCGGTGCCATGCGCGTTCTGATGAACCATATCTACGAATACAAAAAAGGTGTACGCCGCCTGGTGCTCTATACCTTCAACCAGAAGTATGTAAAATATGCTGTTGAGCGCTTGGAGCATCAAGACATAGAATACCTCATCGTGCCTCTGGGCAATGAACGTGTCAACCTGTTCTTTGGAAGGAAAGAGTGCCTTGATGTAATACGTATGATGGTTAACAAACCCCTCAATATGCTAACGCCAGAAGAGGATTTTATGCTGGGTGCTATGTTGGGTTATGATATAACTTTGCAGTGCGAGCGCTACTGCGCTATGCGTGAGCGACAGCTCGATGTAGTCAGGGCAGTTTCTGCATAACGTAAACTCCCATATATATATGAAGCATCCCCACATTTTGGTAATCAAATGTGGGGATGCTTCTTTTTTTCTCATTATTTCTTCTTAAACACCCATCGCAGTATGGTAAACTGTATGAGCATGGCGATACCCATGACTATGATTGGCGCCACCAAGCGGTGTATGCCTATCTGCATACAGAGCCAGAAGAGCACTATGTGCAGTCCGAAGTTCACGGCATGCGACCCTGAGAAACCCACGAAGTGCTTCCACGTAGGTTGCTGGCGGAAAGTGAAGCGACATGTGGTGTAGTAGTTTACGAGAAAACTCACGATGTAGCCTATGGCATACGCCGTGTTTACCTCTATCACCAACTGCAACAGATAATATACTATGTAATGTACGGAAGCAGAGAAGCACCCGTTGAGGATAAAACGCACAAACTGCGCCTTACCCTGATCACCGTCTTTCAGTGCCTTCGCCTTATTTTTTAATACCTCTTTCAAACCTTTAACTGTAACTATTTTTTTACACGAATTATCCTAATTAAATTATAATTCGTTCTATTTCGTTTCTATTCTAACTTCGAATTGTACGCCCGTACAATTCGTACATCTGCTCTGTGAGCACATCAGGATGGAAATGCTCCATGCAATACCTGTATCCCGCCTCGCCACGCTGTCGGCGCTCCGCCTCATCATTGAGCAAACGATGCAGGGCGTCAGCTATCTCCTTTGGCGAACCAGGATTCACCTGTATGCTGTCAGGACCAGCAGCCTCGGGTAGTGATGAGACATTGCTCGTTATCACAGGGCAGCGCTGCAGCGAGGCCTCCACCACCGGCAGACCGAAACCCTCGTAGAATGAGGGGTAGAGCATACACAACGCATTGGCATACAGCGACTTCAGCGTCTCTGCATCATGTATGTTGCTCTCTATGCGCACCCACTCACCGAGGTGATGCTCGCTGATATACTGCTCCACCTTCTGGCGATATTCCCTGCCATTGCCCACCACCACGAGTGGCGGACGCTCATCCTCAGGCAGCAATTCCAGCGCCTGCACCATGCCCAAGAGGTTCTTTCTGGAATTGATGGAGCCGACGGTGAGAATGAACTGCCCTCCAGACTCACCCCCACCCCACTCCTTATAAAACACCTCCTGCACTGGCTGGTAGATTACCGAGATGCGCTCTTCGGGTACATTATAATAATGCATCACGTCACGCTTTGTCGATTCGCTGATGCACACCACGTGCGAAGCATGCTTTGCCGACCATCCGTATTTCCAGTCGTATATCAGTCTGTCCCATGGTTTGTACATATCAGGGAATGTGCGCCACGCCACATCATGCATGGTCACTATGCTCGGTATGCCAGCCTTCATGATATCACGAGGCAGTTCGTTGCTCAGACCGTGAAACAGTTCACAGCCCTCCCCTGCTGCCTTTCTGCCTAAGCGGAAAGTGCGCTCCAGCGACTTGCTGTCATAGAGCACCGCCTCGACATCCTCATGCCGACTCGCCATACACGAGACTATCGTGCGACTGTAGTTGCCCAGCCCCGTCCTGTTGTGGTAATATCGCTTTGCGTCGTATGCTATCTTCATCGTGAGTGCAAAAATTCGTTTTAGCAAGAGC
>JAGCPC010000163.1 GCA_017642485.1 Prevotella sp.
ATCTCTGCCCAACGCTCGTCAGAGAGTGGGAGCTCAGACAGAGGCTTGCCGTCGATGAGAGCCTTGCTGGCAAATACTGCCATCTGCTCACCGTGACCACCATATGTGAATGCGTTAGTTACCTTGTCCTGACGTACACCGAACTCCTGAGCTAGCTGCTGCTGCAGACGGGTTGAGTCGAGAGCTGCCAGTGATGTCAGCTGGTTAGGCTTCAAACCTGAGTGGATCAGAGCTGTCAGAGCTGTTACGTCAGCTGGGTTGAAGATTACTACCACGTGCTTAACGTCTGGGCAGTACTTCTTGATGTTCTCACCGAAGTCAGCTGCAATCTGGCAGTTGCCCTTCAGCAGGTCCTCACGGGTCATACCCTCCTTACGTGGAGCACCACCAGAAGAGATGATGTACTTAGCACCAGTGAAAGCCTCCTTAGCGTCTACTGTATAAGAAATGTTTGCACCTGGGAAAGCGCAGTGGCACATCTCATCATATACACCATGAACACCTGGCTCATAGATATCATACAAACAGATGTTGGGAGTCAAGCCCAGCATCAACACACTCTGTACCATGTTAGAGCCAATCATACCACCGGCACCAACAATCACCAATTTCTCGTCTGTCAAAAAAGCCATAATTGTATTTTTAAAATTGTTAATTAAAGTGCTGCAAAGTTACAAAAAAAGACTCATACAAAGTGTTTTTTTATTATTAATCTGTGTTAATCGTGTCATTTTCTCTTAGATAATTCGTACCTTTGTAATCTCGAAATTACAAAATGCGATAAATATGACTGTTAATCAACGAATTGAAGCTCTCCGCGAGGTGATGCAGCGCGAACATCTTGCGGCATTTATATTCCCCAGTACCGATCCTCATCAGGGCGAATATGTGCCCGATCACTGGAAGGGGCGCGAGTGGATTTCGGGCTTCAATGGCTCGGCTGGTACTGCTGTGGTCACTATGACTTCGGCAGCACTCTGGACCGATTCCCGTTATTTCATTGCTGCTGAAGAGCAGCTTCGTGACACAGAGTTCCAACTGATGAAACTCAAGATGCCCGGCACTCCCACCATCCCAGAGTGGATAGGTAAGGAATGCGGTGCTGGTGCTGAGGTGGCTCTCGATGGTATGGTTAATTCTGCCAATGCCGTTAAGGATTTGATTGCCGATCTTCGTCGGCAAGGCGGCATCACGCTTCGCACCAATCTTGATCCTTTATCGTTGATTTGGAAGGACCGTCCCGCTATCCCTGAGAATCCTGTCGAGATTTATCCTATGGAGTATGCTGGCGAAGGTACACGCGATAAAATTGCTCGCATCCGCAAGGCCTTGCGCGAAAAGCATGCCGATGGTATGCTGATGTCGGCACTCGATGATATCGCTTGGACGCTCAATCTTCGTGGCACCGATGTGCATTGCAACCCTGTGTTTGTAAGTTATCTGCTCATTTCGTCGAAGGATGTTACCTTATATATTAATAAGGTGAAGCTTACTCCCGAGGTTGAGGCTTATCTTGCAGCCGAAGGCATAGCTGTAGCCTCATACGAGGACGTGGCTAAAGGACTGAAAGACTATTTCGAGTACAACATCCTGCTCGATCCTGATGAGGTTAACTATACGCTATACAAGCGGGTTACTCGCGAGATTATCGAAGACGAGTCGCCTGTAAAGCGGATGAAAACCATTAAGAACCTTACAGAAATTGCGGGTTTTAAGTCAGCGATGCTGAAAGACGGCATCGCTATGGTTAAGTTCCTGCATTGGCTGGATAAGTGGAAAGGAGATCAAAGGGACAGGTCGCATGATTCGCTCGGTACGAG
>JAGCPC010000164.1 GCA_017642485.1 Prevotella sp.
TAGAACAGTGTCAGCAGCAAACCTTTGACCTTGTGCTGCTCGATGAGATGATGCCAGGCATCACGGGACTGGAGACCCTGCAACGCATAAAGGGGGTGCAGCCACAGACACCTGTGGTGATGGTGACCAAGAGCGAGGAAGAGGATATCATGAACCAGGCGATAGGTGCTAAGATAGCCGACTACCTAATAAAACCCGTCAACCCGATGCAGATACTCCTCGCACTGAAAAAACATGTGCACCAGCGTGAGATAGTGACTGAAGTGACACAGCAGAGCTATCAGCAGTCATTCATGGAGATATCGATGCAGATACAGGACTGCCGTACCTTTGACGATTGGAAAGAGGTATATAAGCGACTGGTAAGGTGGGAACTGGAGCTATCCTCCACGGGTTCGTCGATGACGGAGATGCTCAAGATGCAGAAGGAGGAGGCAAACATAGGATGGGCTAAATTTATAAAAAACAACTATATAGACTGGGTGACACCCAGTACGAAAGCAAAGACAGAGCGCCCATTGATGTCCAACCGCATAATGCCCGACTACATCTTTCCTACTATCAGCAACGGCGAGAAGGTGTTTCTCATCGTGATAGATAATTTCCGCTATGACCAGTGGCGCATGTTGGCAGAGGAGATCGGCGATATGTTTGATATAGAGGAGAATCTATATTGTAGCATACTCCCTACGGCAACGCAGTATGCGCGTAATGCTATATTCTCAGGACTGATGCCACAACAGATAGCTGAGATGTTCCCAGATCTGTGGGTGGATGAAGACGAGGAGGAGGGTAAAAACCTTAACGAGTCGCCACTGATAAAGACGCAGATAGAGCGCTACAGACGTAAGGATACCTTCTCATACCACAAGATAAACGACTCCAATGGTGCGGAAAGGCTACTTAAAGAGTTTAAGTCACTGCTCAACTACGACCTCAATGTAGTGGTGATAAACTTTGTAGATATGCTGTCGCATGCAAGGACAGAGTCGAAGATGGTGCGCGAACTGGCAAATAACGAGGCGGCATATCGCTCGATAACCCTCTCATGGTTTAAGCATGGAGTGCTCAGCGAGTTGTTTGAACTTATGGCTCAAACCGACTATAAGGTAATCGTTACAACTGACCATGGTTCTATACGTTGTGACAAACCAGTAAAGATTATCGGCGATAAAAATACCAATACTAATCTTAGGTATAAACTCGGCAAGAACCTCAACTGTCAGTCGAAGGATGTATTCGTGATAAGCAATCCACGTGCAGTACAGTTACCAGCGCCAAATATCTCCACCTCGTACGTATTTGCTACGGGTAATGACTTTTTTGCCTATCCCAACAATTACAACTATTACGTGCAGTATTACAAAGACACCTTCCAACATGGAGGCATATCAATGGAGGAGATGATAGTACCGCTGATAATAATGAAGGGAAGGAAGAGGTAGTTAGGAATTAGTAGTTAGGAATTAGTAGTTAGGAATTAGTAATTAGTAATTAGTAATTAGGAAGTGAAGATTAGGTTTACACTCGATAATATAAAAGAGGCAGCAAGGGAGTTTCTTGCTGCCACGAAAGGTAAGGAGACATGTCTTGCCTTCTATGCACCGATGGGAGCAGGCAAGACGACATTTATCAAGGCTTTGTGCGAGGAACTTGGAGTGGAGGATGTTATCACCTCGCCTACGTTTGCTATTGTAAACGAATATACCGATGGAGAGGGTTACCCTGTATATCACTTTGACTTCTACCGCATAAAGAAGATGGAGGAACTCTATGACATGGGTGCTGATGAGTATTTCTATTCAGGCAACCTATGCCTTATGGAGTGGCCTGAGATAGTCGAGGATGCCCTTCCCGAAGAGACAAAAAAAATTACCATCACTCCGCAGAGTGATGGTAGCCGTGTGATAGAGTTTGTTTAGAGTATAGACTCAAATTTTTCCTGAAGTTTTGCTTTGTTGGCAGCACCGACAAACTTGTCAACAATAACGCCGTCCTTAAAGAAGAGGATGGTTGGGATGTTGCGTATGCCGTATTCGGCAGCGATGTCCTCACACTCTTCTACATTGCACTTGCCAACGGTCAGTTTGCCGTCAAACTCCTCTGCCAACTGACTGATGATGGGGCTGATCATCTTACAAGGTCCGCACCACTCTGCCCAAAAGTCAACTGCCAAAGGCTGTCCACTGTTCTTCAGAGACTCAAAGTTCTCATTCGTAATCGTTACTTCCATAGTCTTTTTTGTTTTAAATTGTGAACTATTATCTATCTATTATCTCTCAACTGTAAACTGTGAATTGTGAACTACTTAAAATCCCTCCAATTCGTAATATTCGTCTTCTATGGCATCCATAGACTTCTTGTCATCCTCAAGGATGTATGACTCGCCGCTGTCTTTGGTTTGCTGCTGTGGCGTATCATCCAGTATGAATGACTCGCCTTCGTTGCCTTCATTACCCTTGGCAGGCGTGTCGTCAATTATAATCACCTCTTCGTCGGCAGACTTCGTCTCTGTCTCAGTTGTGATGACAAATTCTTCTTCTGCCTCATTCGTTACAGGTGACGTACTGTTTTCTTGTATTACAACTTCCGTGCCACTTGTTTCTGTGACAGGTTCCTCTGGAGCAACTTCGATAGCATCCTCTGATGGAGTGACCTCGATAGCATCCTCTGATGGAGTGACCTCGATAGCATCCTCTGATGGAGCTACCTCGATGGTATTTTCTGTGGGTGCTACCTCGATAGTATTCTCGGCAGGAGCTACCTCGATGGTTTCTTCCTGAACCGCTATTTCCGTTTCTTCAGGTATGGCAATAGTCTCATCAGGTACGGCTATGGTGCCCTCACCCTCGTTTTCTTCCCCGTTGTTGGTCACAGGCATGGCTCCACCAGGAGCGACCTCCTCTGTTGGCAGCATAGGCTTTACGGGGTCGGTGTCTATCGGATTACCATTCTCGTCAAGTCGCTCTCGCTGTGGCATGTCAGCCTTTATGTCGCCCTGACCCTCTGCCTTTACAGTGACAGGCTCGTAGAGTTGCTCAGGTTTTACGATGGCGAGAGGAGCAAAGTGCTTTACGTAGAATGTGTCGTAATCGTTATAACTGTATCGCTGTCCTATGAGTTCAAGATTCTCCTTTGAAATCACTATTGGACGTGCCTTGTAGGCAGTTTGGCGTATGCTCTCCTGTTGCATAAGGATATTGGCGTACTGTCGTGCTTCGTTGAAGTTGCGGAAACCGCTTACCGTCATGTGGTGCATGCCCTGTGCATTGTCGATGGTGATATCAAAGTTACGCACCATGAACGATGTGAAGTTGTATCTTGCCAACTGGAAGAGCAACTGATTCTCCTTGAGGGAGTCAGGTGCGTATGCAAAGACAAAGAGGAAGTCCGTATTGGGATCAGCACTGAACGTTCGCGCTGCTATGCTGTCGGCATCTGTCAGTACTCCCGTGCGACGGTTCCATACATCGCCGAGGTCAAACTTAGCACCATAGAGTCGCTTGCCGGCCTTCACACCATTTATTATCATGCCAGCCATCTCGCTGACGGGACTCTTTGGATAGTTCTTGACGATATCCTCCATACTCTCTGTGCATGACTTTACGTCACCCTCGTTGAGTTTTGACATGCCATAGAGGAATATGAATCTGTCGCGGTTGTCGCCAAGTGGGAAACGATTTTCTGACAACTTGGCATTGTCATACACCTCCCTGAAACGATCTGCCTTGAAAGCTTCGTATGTGGCACCATATAGCGAGTCTTCTATATGTTTGCCATAGCGTGCATTCTCGTAGAAATATGGGTCAGTGACGGTAAGTGTCCACTTGGATTCTGGATACTCCGCCTTCAGTTTGTCAACGTATGTCTGTGCCTTGTCGCTGTCGTCTTTCCTTGAGTGAAGGAGGAAGAGATGGTAGTACGCCTCGTCCTTTGGCTCATACTGCGGATACTGCTCTTCCAATCGGCGGAATGCCTTCTCGCTAAGTGGCAGATTGTTTAGTTTGTCCTTAAATATGATAGCAGACTTCAGCAGACTCTCCATGATGATGTTGTCACTCTCTGTCTTCTGCTCGTCGGTAAAGGGAATCTGCGCCAGATAGAACTCTCGCTTGTGTGGGTCATTGACGGCGGAGTCCTGCTTGGCAGCAAGCATCTCCTGTCGTTCCTCTTCGCGTGCTATGGAGTCACGTTGCTCATCAGTGAGGCTATCCCAATCCAGTTCGGGAGTGTCAGTGCTATTACTGCCTACATCACCCACTACCGTCTTGTTGCTACGTTGCCAATCGTCAATATTCTCGCGTTTTCCCCACAGGCGTTCGAATGCCTGTTTACCTTGTTGAACTGCTATAGGACTATAGAAGTACCATGGCGCATTGTCAGAGCTTCCCATTTGTGAAGTAGCAGAATTGGTAGCTCTGTTTGCAGCGGAGTTGGCCTTGATATTACTGCTGTTGCCTGTCGTCTGGTTTTTCTCTATCTCAGCCTGTGCAGCTTCGCGTGCTTCTTCTTTCTCTCTTTTTTTTAGGGCCTCGATGATGTCGTCTATCTTCACCATCAGATCATGTTCTGGCAGACGTGACAGTTCCTGCAAGGAGTCTTGCAGGTGTATAGCATCGGTGTATGGCACCAGTTCGTCAAGCACTTTGGAGCGCTCTGACAATTGGGCATAGTCGGGACGTTCCTTGTCGAGCAGTCCTATAGCCTCGCCATAGCATCGCTTGGCATCGCTATATCTCTCCTTCTCCCAATATATGTCGCCGAGATGCAGCAGTAGTACACCTTTTTCTATTCCTGAGCGCGTAGCTTTTTTGTTGCCCTTCTCGTATGCGGCGATGGCGTTCGTCGTGTCCTTTTCGGCAAGATAGATATTGCCTATCGCGTAGTATATCTGGTCGAGAAACTCGCTGTTGTTGTCATCGCGTGCCATGCGGCGTAGTTTGCCGATCATCTTCTTTGACTGTCCCTGTGCCATCACCTCTGTCATGGAGATGTTGGCATTGAAGCGCAGTTCGTATGATGGGTGTTGCC
Organism: Prevotella sp.; assembly: GCA_017642485.1. GTDB lineage: Bacteria > Bacteroidota > Bacteroidia > Bacteroidales > Bacteroidaceae > Prevotella. The sequence continues at coordinate 5,032 of JAGCPC010000164.1, forward strand.
CAATGACTTTCTTGAATGCCTTGTATGCCTCCTTATTATTTTTCTGTGCAGCCTCTATCTGTCCCAGTAGGTAATATTCTCTTGCTCTCTGCTTCGAGCGCATCTCGTGTTTTATCACCTTACGCAGGTACTTCGCAGCCTCTGCAAGGTCGCCAGTGTGTAGGTAGTAGTCACACAGGGTGTAGTCCCATTCCTTTTGTGCACGCCAGTCTATGCTGTCACGTTGCATATTGCGTATCACGTCTTCGGCATCATATATCCATCCGCTCTCAATATAACATTTTGCGAGCCATGCCCTTGCCTTGCCGTATATGGCAGGTTGTCCTTTATACAGGCGTGACATGTAAGCGAAAGTGGCAGAAGCTTCATCAAATGCTCCTTTATAGAACTGGCTCCTGCCCATCAGCATCCATGCCTTCCACAGGAAGGGGTTGTACTCTCGACGTGTGAGCCATTCTATGTCTCTATCGGTCTTGCGGCGATCTTTATTCCATTCTGGCTTTGCCTTTATACTGTGTAGGTGTATAGCCTTCTCTGCCTTTGTTATCGCAATGTCGTAGTTTGACTTGCCCAGGTCGCGGCTTGCCTTGTTGCCTACGGTATATAGTGGGATAAGTTCTGTAAAGTTGTCTTTGTTGCCATTCTCCTTTTCTACCGATGCATCGATATATGCCAGTGTGCCGTTATAGTATGTGTTGTATTTTGCTGTAAAGGCATGCCAAAAACGCGTTGATGCCGTATTCTTCTTTGTAGAACACGACACAACTGCCATAGCCAATAGGCATAGCAGTATAAATTGAAAATTGAGAATTGAAAATTGAAAATTATGACTTGCACGAAGCCGATGTAGGCATCCGCGCAATTTGGAATATACAGGAAGTCTGTCTGAAATCATAATTTTCAATTTTCAATTCTCAATTTTCAATCGTGAACCCTGCTTTGCGTAGGTCATCCCAGAAGTTTGGGTAACTCTTACTCACCACTTCGGGATTGTTTATCTTCAGTCCAGGGAACATGATGCAGGCAGGAGCAAAAGCCATTGCCATACGATGATCTTCATAAGTGTCGATGACGGGTGTCTCGGTTATTTCTCGGTGTGTGCCGTCCCAGCTGAGCACTCCCTCCTCGCTGTCGTCGAGGTCATAGCCCAGTTTTGCCATCTCAGTTTTTAGGGCAGCTATGCGGTCAGTCTCCTTTATGCGCAGAGTCTGCAGCCCCATGAAGCGAAATGGTATCCCGAGCAGTGCCGTCGTCACTACCACCGTTTGTGCGAGGTCGGGCTGGTTGATAAAGTCGAAATCAAATCGTGGCAACCCCCTGTGATGTGCGCTGAGAGTTACGGTGTTGGGTTTCAGCGGTGCCTTCTCAGCGAAGTCGGTCTTTACGCCAAGCATGGAGAAGATGTAGCGTATGGCAGAGTCGCCTTGCCTCGAACCGTCCATCAGCCCTGGCAGTACTACGGTGTCTTCGTCCCCTTTGCCTTTCTTCGCAAGGAGTGCCACTATCTCATACCAATAGCTGCTGGCGCTCCAGTCGTTTTCGATTGTAAATGGCACACTGCGATAGGGCTTTGGCTTTACCTCTATTGTGGAGCCGTCGAGCCAGTCTATGTCAGCTCCAAACTCCCTCATGGTGCATATCGTGAGGTCTATGTATGGTCGTGATATGATGTTGCCCTTGAGGTGCAGTGTCAGTCCTTTTTTCATTACCGGACCTATCATAAGCAGGGCAGAGGTGTACTGCGACGATACGTTGCCGTCAATGTCCAGTCTGCCTCCCTCCAGCTGCTTTCCTCTGATGCGCAGTGGTGGATAACCTTCTCTGTTGGCATAGTCTATCTCTGCTCCCAGTTGCCTTAGGGCATCCACCAGCACCGATATGGGACGTTGCATCATGCGCTCCGTGCCCGTCAGTATGTGTTCTTTCTGTGTCACGCTGAGCAGTGCTGTCATGAAGCGCATCGCCGTGCCGGCAGCTTTGATGTTGATGACGTATGGCATATTCTTCAGCGCAGCCACCATCACATCGGTGTCGTCACACAGACTGAGGTTCTCGGGGTGTATTATTATGTTGTCGTCATCCGCCGTTGATGAGGCAGGAACGTGGCTACCATGCGCCAAGGCGTTGATTACCAATGCCCTGTTGCTGATGCTCTTTGATGCAGGCAGGTCTATGTTTGTGTTTACCCTCTCTGGGGCATAAAGTGTGTATTGCATAATTAACTAACGCAAAGTTACCGTTTTATTGCGACATACGCAAAAAAAACTATGTTTTTTAAGTCTCTATAACGTAGAGTGCCCCTATCACTCCCTTATCACTCCCCGAGCGAAACGGCATAAACCTAAATTCTTATTAAATAATTTGTACGGACAAACAAAAATGCTTAACTTTGCAATTTGAAAAGTCAACAATGATAACAGAGGATGACATATTACTGATGCATGATGCCATGCTCCTTGCCCAAAGGGGTGAGGGGCTGGTAAACCCCAATCCGCTCGTTGGTGCGCTGATTGTAAAGGATGATGAGGTGGTGGCACGAGGCTGGCACACTCGCTATGGCGACCTGCATGCTGAGCGTGAGGCATTCAGGGATGCTGAGGAGCGTAAGGTGGATTGCAAGGACACCACGATGTATGTCACTCTCGAGCCTTGTTGTCATCAAGGACATCAGCCACCATGCACAGATGCTATCATAGAGCATGGCGTGAAACGCGTGGTGGTAGGACTGCTCGACCCTAACCCCCTCGTCGCTGGCAAGGGCATAGCACTGCTCCGCGAGGCAGGCATAGACGTGGAGGTTCTCGAGGATGCCATATTCGAGAATGAAGTGGTGGCGCAGTCAGCGATGGCACTTGTCAGTGAGTTGAAGATACAAAACCGCGTGTTTCGCAAATATATCACGACCAACATGCCGTGGGTGACGGCAAAATGGGCGATGACCCTTGACGGAAAGATTGCTACCACTACTGGCGACAGTAAGTGGATAACATCTGAGAAAGCAAGGGAACGCGTGCACCTGATGCGCAAAAACAATATGGCGATACTCTGTGGCATCGGTACGGTGATGGCAGATGATCCTATGCTCAATGTGCGTCTCTCGGAACAGCGCATGAAACAGTTGGGTATCAAGGAGCACGAAGTGCGACAGCCCATAAGGATAGTGGCAGACCGCCAGGCGCGCCTGCCGTTGGAAAGCCAACTGGTAAGTACCGCACACGAGATACCCCTGATAGTGGTGTACGGCAACTCTGCCGATGAGGAGAAGTTGCAGCAGTTGCGTGATGCTGGTGTGACACTGTGGAACTGCAACACGCTCACCGAACTCATCCAGCGTGCTGGTGCTGAGAAGATCGACTCCATCATGCTCGAAAGTGGCGGTACCCTAAGTGAGGCACTCCTCAAGGAGGGACTCATCGATGAGGTGGTGGCATTCGTAGCACCCAAGATAGTGGGTGGCAAGGGTGCCAAAACCCCTGTAGAGGGTGATGGCGTAAGCATGATGGGCGAAGCCATAGAGCTGACTAATCAGATAGTCGAGACCATAGGCTCCGATGTGATGATTTCAGGATTGGTAAAGAAGCCCAGCACAAACAGCTCGTTTTCGTAGCAACATGGTTGCGTTTCGTTTTCGTAGCCCGTAGGGCGTTTCGTACAAAGTTTATATGTTCACTGGAATAGTAGAGGAAATAGGCACCATTAAGAGCATTCGCCGAGGGGTAAAGAGTATATCCCTCGAGATTGGTGCGTCAACCATTCTGGAGGGCACAAACGTGGGCGACTCCATCTGCACCAATGGTGTGTGCCTCACGGTAACAAGTCTCCCTTCCCTTCAAGGGAGGGCGGGAGGTGAATCTTCTTTCACCGCTGACGTGATGCCCCAAACTATGCGTATGACAGCATTAGGTGGTCTCAAACCAGGTGACAAGGTAAACCTTGAGAGAGCTCTTATGTTGCAGTCACGTCTTGGTGGTCACATCGTGTCAGGCCATATCGACGGAGTAGGCAGGGTGATAAAGCGTGAACAGGACGATACAGCCCTGTGGCTATGGATAGAGGCACCTGCCAGCATCATGCACTACATCATAGATAAAGGTAGCATAACGATTCAGGGCGTGAGCCTGACAGTGGCCAAAGCTCCCTCTCCACAAGAGAAAGCGGCAGGAAAGTCTTCCTTCGCCGTTTCGCTCATACCTCACACTCAGAATGCCACCACGCTCCACACTGCCAAGGTGGGCGACAAGGTAAACCTCGAAAACGATGTAATAGCAAAGTACGTTGAGAACTTCGTACGATACGGAGCCTCTGGCTCCTACGATACGGAGCCTCTGGCTCCTACGATACGCCCTTCGGGCTACGATAACTTAGACCTCTATCGTGACTTCATGCTACGAGCATAACGCATATTTCATTCAACTTTCAACATTCAACTTTCAACCCAATTGAACAATTACAACACTATAGACGAAGCACTTCATGCTCTGCGACAGGGCAAATGCATACTCGTAATCGACGATCCCGACCGTGAGAACGAGGGCGACCTCGTGTGTGCTGCACAGTTTGCTACCACTGAGAATGTCAATCTCATGGCGTCTGTGGCTAAGGGACTCATCTGCATGCCTATGAGCAAGGCACTGTGTGAGCGCCTCGACCTACCTCAGATGGTGATGCACAATAGCGACAACCATCAGACGGCATTCACAGTCTCCGTTGACCATATCACCACTACTACTGGCATCTCGGCAGTAGAGCGTGGCATCACGGCACGTGCCATTGCCGACCCTGACAGCAAACCTCGTGACTTCCGGCGCCCAGGCCACATGTTTCCCCTGCAGGCAAGGGAGGGCGGCGTGTTGGTGCGTTCTGGCCATACGGAGGCAACAGTTGACCTCTGTCGCCTTGCCGGACTTACCGAGGCAGGACTATGTTGCGAGATAATGCGCGAGGACGGCACCATGATGCGCACCAAGGAACTGCTACAGCTTGCTAAGGAGCAAGACCTCGTTTGTGTCACCATCAAGTCACTCATAGAGTATCGACGCCGTACGGAGAAGCTTATAGAGCGCATCACCGATGCCGAACTGCCCACGAAGTATGGCACCTTCCGTGCTGTGGGATATATCAATAAGGTGACGGGTGAGCATCATGTGGCACTCGTAAAGGGTGATATCACCACCCCCGAACCAGTGCTATGCCGTGTGCACTCCGAGTGTCTCACGGGCGATGCCTTCGGCAGCCTGCGTTGTGACTGTGGCGAACAACTCGCTGAGGCTCTCCGCCGCATCGAGGCAAAGGGTAGGGGAGTGCTCCTCTATCTGCGTCAGGAAGGCCGTGGCATAGGACTTATCAACAAACTTAAGGCCTACAAACTGCAGGACGAGGGTATGGATACCGTAGAGGCAAATATAGCGCTCGGTTTCGCTGCCGACCTCCGTGAGTACGGCACTGGCGCCAGCATCCTTGCCGACCTTGGAGTGAAGGACCTTATCCTTATGACCAACAATCCGCAGAAGATCAGCGGCATCGATGGATTCGGACTGCGTGTGGTATCTCGTGAACCCATAGAGATGACATGCAATGAGAAGGATGAATTCTATATGTACACCAAATACGCCAAGATGGGACACTTGCTCCACGTCAAAGCACCCAAGAAACCATAAGTCAAGGTAATGTCTTAACCCCTTAACTCCTTAACTACATAACTCCTAAAAAATATGAAGAAACTCGAAGGACAGCTGGTATCAGCCGGCATGAAGATTGGCATCGTAGCCTCTCGTTTTAACGACTTTATAGTAAATCACCTCGTAGCAGGAGCAGAGGACTGCTTCGTACGTCATGGTGGCAAGAGTGACGACCTCACCCTTGCCCTCGTGCCAGGAGCATTTGAGATACCTCTCACTGCACAGAAGATGGCTGAGAGCGGCAAGTATGATGCCGTGGTATGTCTCGGTGCTGTGATACGTGGCGCTACGCCTCATTTCGATATGGTGGCCAACGAGTCAGCAAAGGGCATCGCACAGGCAGCTATGAAGTCTGGCATCCCAGTGCTCAATGGCATCCTCACCACCGACTCTATCGAGCAGGCAGTGGAGCGCGCAGGCACAAAGGCTGGCAACAAGGGTGCTGATGCTATGATATCAGCTATTGAGATGATCAATCTCAACAAGGTTCTCTAACCTCTCATGGGACAATACTGGACACGCAAGGGTGACGAAGAGTTTGAGGATGAGAAGACCATCAATCCCTTCGAAGAGAAGCAAGTAAAGAGCGACCGTAACGTTCCCAAGCCCAATCAATAAAAAATGAGGGTGTGTCAAAATAGGCACATCCTCTTTTTTGCGTAATTAACCAAACGCCTTTTTATTTTTACTGTTGGGGAATCAACCTGACGGGGGAGTTGAGTCCGCTTGGCATCGGTGCCCAGTCGGCGTAGGAGGTTTTCTGGTAGTTGATATTCACCATATTTATCTCTTTCATCTTACGCCATGGCACTTGTTTGCGGTCAAGGTTGCTGATACGGTTGGCAGGCAGGTTGGTAACCTCTATGCGGAGTGTGTTCTTGCCTTTCTTCAGGGCATCGCCACAGTCAAGGATGAAGGGTACTGCCCATGCACAGCCTATGAACTTGTCGTTGATATATACACGGGCTGACTCACGTACGTCGCCGAGGTCTATGAGCCACTGTTGCTTAGCCTGTTTGGCTGAGAGGCGGATGGTGGTGGTATATACTCCTGTACCCATCGTGACTGCTGCCTCGGGGCTGAGGCTCTCCCATGTCTGGGGGTTGGGAAGGGTGAAGGTTTCTTTCACCCTTGGTTCCTCGTCTATGAAAGAGAGTGTCCAAGGGGAGGAAATCTCCAAGGTTTGAGGTTGGAGGTTGGAGGTTTGAGATTGGAGGTTTGAGGTTGGAGTTTTGAGTTTTGAGGTTTGGAGGATGATGGACTCGCCGCTACGGAGGCTAATCTTCATGCTGTGGTTATCGAGAGTTTCGACTGGTGTGATGTTGCCCGTCATGGGATTGAACCATAGTGCTTCTGCGCTCTTGCCTGCAGCAAGGTCGAAACCTCCGCAGATATCATTTGGCGTGAGGTTGGCAATGAAATAGTGGTATCCCTTATCGTTCTGACGACGTATCACACGCAAGCCATAGTCTGTGCGCAGGGTCTCAGCTTTGGCGTATTTCGCCATCGCCGTAGCGTCCTCACCATATATTATATAAGGTGTAACCTCGTCAAGCAGTGCTTTCAGTTTGTCATCAATGGTGGTGCCTGTAGGGATGATGAGGGCACTATAGCGTGTGCCTCCCTCTGTCACCAGCATACCATTCTCTACCTTCACTTTCGCCAGTTGGCGGTCGCTGATATAGTCGCAGTCGTAACCCAGACTGTCGATGGTAAGAATGCTGTGGATAAACTCAGGGGCTTTCTCCTCCATACTATGGATATCAAACTGCATGAGGAGGTCATCGCCAAGCTGTGGTTCTCTGTTGAGGGTGGGCATTCTGCGCTTACGCCACATGTCACGTACTGGCAGATAGACGAGGAAGTCGTTGTCTGGTTTGCCCATCTGAAGGAAACTCTGGCAACGCTCGATATACTGCATCATATAAGGGGCATCGCGCCAGATGGAGTTGGTAGGGCTCATATCGATGCTGGCATAGAATTTCCACCCTGGCCAAGGGGCGTCCTTGGGAGTATAGCATGAGCCGTGGAAGAACATGTGGTTGACACCACAGGTGAACATAAGGTCGAGGTCGGGCTTCATCTGCGACAGCGAGGTGCGGAAATGCTCAGTGAGCCAAGTAAACGTCTCGCTTGAGGTAAGTGGCTTGCCCATCACATGGGCTGCTGAGGATGCATATTTAAGCATCGACACATCACTGAAGTTCTTCTTGGTCATGCCAGGATCGGTACGTAAACCCTTGATGCCAAACTCAGAGAGTCCGAAGCCCTCTATCTCAGGTATATCGACAGCGGCATAGAGGTCGAGGAGGTTGGCTGGTGAGCCATGAGCCTGATTGCGTACCAATACACCATGACTATGTGCCCACTCCACCCACTGTTGCGTGAAATTCTCGTAGAGCAGGTCGCTGAGCGTCTCGCGATAATCGCACAGCACTTTGTTGCCGTCATCCACTGTGCCTAAGAGCTCAGGCAGATGCTGGCGCAGGTCGTAGCCACGACGCTTCTGAAATTCATCAAACAAGGTGGGAGTCCAGTTGGCAAAAGATACCTCGTATGAGTCATTGAAGAAGGTCTGCGGATAGGCAACACCAGACGTACTGAATGCCTGTTCAAACCTGTCAAGGTAATGACGTACGGCATTTTTGTCAAAATGGTCTATCACCCACCCTTCGCCACCTGGTGCGGCACGTTTTACCTTTTGACGGGTGTTGCCTAACTCTACGGTATAGAAATGTTTGCCACCAACAATGCTATCGTGGAAGATAGCTTTGCAAGCAGCCTCGCTCAAGGGAACGTGGGGACCACCAAACGGCCATCCCGTGCCACAGTTCATGTCAACCTCGATACCCAGTTCCTTGGAGATATCCTGCACATCTTTCAATGCCGACATCCACTGTGGGGAGAGAAAAGACAGTTCATTCTTCTCATTGCCCTGTACTCCATAGAGGGGTGTTATCTCAACAGTTCCTATGCCCGTACGAGCATATTCGGAGAGGTTCCAGCGTAGGTTATCCCTGTCCACCGCTGAGCCCAACCACCACCATCGTGTGCCAGCCTTAGCCTCCTGACGGGGAGTAGGCCATGACTGGGCGTAGAGCGAATTGACAAAATTGAAGATTATGATTGCTATTGCAAGGACTTTTCTCATGTTTAGCAAAACTAATGTCTTTAACTTCTAAGTGGCTTTAGCCACGTTAACTTCTCTAACTTCTCTAACTTCTCTAACTTCTCTACTTCTTTAACTTATAATACTCCGCCAGTCCCAAGAGGTAGCATCCTGTGCCATAGTCCTCAAAGTCGGGCACGCTGGTGAAGGTGACAGGCTGACCGTCAGAAGGTTGTTTGCCAGTACCTTGATTCCAACCAAGGAAACCATTGTCATGAACGCAGGTCTTCAGTGCATTCCACGCCTTGTCGCACGCGGGACGATATTTTTTACACTTCAGCACCCCATGCTGTATGCCCCATGCCATGCCGTAAAGGAACAGTGCGGTACCAGTCATCTCTGGACCAGGATAAGTGGCATCGCTCACCAAACTGGCTCCCCAGAAACCATCTTCATGCTGACACTTCAGCAGTGCCTCGCTCATCATCACGAAGTCTTTCTTCAGCGCCTTATACTCCTTGCTGTTCTTGGGCAACTGCTCAAGACATCTTACCAAGGCTGCATATACCCAACCATTGCCACGACTCCAATAGCAGTTCTTGCCGTCAGGCTCTTTGAATGGAGGCACAAAATCCTTGTCGCGCCACCATAGTCCTTCCTTCATGTTGAACAGTCCGCCACCACACTCGTTACGACTCCAGTTGTAGCACTTCATGGCATAGTCCAGGTATTTCTGCTCCCTGGTAATGGCATACATCTTTACATATACAGGCATAGCCATCTGTATGGCGTCGATCCATGTCCAGTAGTTGATGCGCCCACTCGCCATCTGCTTCTCTAAGTTCTCTTTCGTGGGTTCCAACGAACCTTTTCCTGTCAGCAGGTGATATTCTATGTACGTCTGCTCACAGCACTGGTCATCAGCATCAGTAGTCTTCACACCATTGCGGGGAGTCCACTTGTGGAAGTCTGCCCACTTATAGGTATAATCGAGATAGCGTTGCTGCATATCTATGCCGTATAGAGCCATCAGCCCCTCGTAATACACTGCACGTGTCCATAGGTGACTCGGACGGATCTTTTTCACGTTTGTGGGCAGAGTGGGGTCGCTGTACTTAGCCATGAAGTAATCATTCGTCCTTCTTGCAGCGTCAAGAATATCACTCTGTGCCCATGATGACATCGTCATAACCATGGCAACAAGACACAAAAAAAATCTTTTTCTTAGGTTCATAGTGCTCTGTTGATATTTGTACATTATAATGTTATGTTTGCAAAGTTAAGTTTTTTTTGGCTATCAGTAGTGCTTTATAGTACTCAAAATGCTAATTTTGTTCAATTTTCGATTATTTTGAACGATTTTTTGCATCTTCTTACGAAAGTATTTCTTAATTTTGCACTTGGAATTTAATAACAAAAACCCAAATAAACGTGAAATTTAAGACATTACAATTATTTATCGCACTTGCTACATTTATAGCTACCAGTGTGCAAGCAAAAGCACCAAAGGACAGATGGCCTGACGGCACCGTGATGGATGCATGGTTTGCTAATAAAATGAAGGTGGACATCAACACCCTTGGCAAGCAGTATGTCATCACCGACTATGGAGTGAAGGCTGACAGCACCACAATACAGACCACACTGATACAGGCGGTCATAGACCTATGTGCCCAGCAGGGTGGTGGTGTAGTGGTAGTGCCGGCAGGCACTTTCAGCACTGGAGCACTATTCTTCAAGCAGGGCACCCACCTGCATCTTGCCGAAGGGGCACGTCTGAAGGGTTCAGACCGCATCATCGACTACCCCATTATGACCACACGCATAGAGGGGGAGACATGCAAGTATTTCTGTGCACTGGTAAATGCCGACGGAGTTGACGGCTTCACCATCAGCGGCAAGGGTACCATTGACGGTAACGGACTAAAGTACTGGCAGGAGTTCTGGATACGACGCAGTTGGAATCCGCAATGCACCAACAAGGATGCACAGCGTCCACGACTCGTCTATATCTCCAACAGCCGTAACGTGACGGTGCAGGATGTGCACATAGTCAATTCGCCCTTCTGGACTAACCATATTTACAAGAGCGACCATGTGCGCTATCTGGACTGCTACATCTTTGCCCCAACAGAGAAGGTATGGTCTGGCAACCCACAGCGTGGGGCTCCATCGTCAGACGCCATCGATGTGGATGCCTGCACCGATGTGCTCATAGACGGTTGCTTTATGCATGTGAATGACGATGCCGTAGTGATGAAAGGAGGCAAGGGCACATGGGCAGACAAGGACGAGACGAACGGAGACTGCGAGCGAGTGTTGATACAAAACTGCCGCTATGGCAAGGTGCACGGATGCCTCACGCTGGGCTCCGAGGCGATACACTGCCGTAACATCATACTGCGCAACTGCCATTCAGAGAACAGCAACAGGGTGCTGTGGCTGAAGATGCGTCCCGATACCCCCCAGCATTATGAATATGTACAGGTGGAGAATGTGACAGGCAAATGTGGCAAGTTCCTCTTCATACACCCCTGGACGCAGTTCTTCAAGCCAGGAGACAGAAAAGACATGCCCCTGAGTCGTTGCAATAACATCATTATGCGTAGTAATAATGTGGAGGCAGGAACAATGCTCGATGTCATGACCTCAGATAAGTATGAGCTCATCGACTTCATCCTTGATGGCGAAACCATCGATTTCAAACAGTTTCCTAAAGCTAAACCCGAAACAACCCCTAAGGAATTTCTATGAAACGATTCGCATTCAAAATGAAACTAAAGCCTGGCCTAGAGAAGGAATATGAAAAGCGCCATGCTGCCATCTGGCCTGAACTCGTTGAGATGATACACCAACAGGGCGTATCAAACTACAGCATATACTGGGACAAGGACACCAACATATTGTTTGCCTATCAGGAGTGTTCAGGCGACACAACGTCATCAGTAGAACTGGCACAGGCTACCCTCGAACAGATAAAGACCCACGACGTAGTGCTATGGGAAAAACATGGCACCGTAGCAGTAGGCAAGGACATTATGGATGCCTTCGACCAGACCGACGTACTCTGCAAAGCCGCCAACATCTATATGTGTGCCCGCAACATGGGTTCAGAACCTGATGGCATGACAGCTGCACAGATGAAGGAGGTGCAGGACGTATTCAGTCTGCCTAAGACACGTCCCTGCTGACGAATTGAGGGATTACGGCTGTATGCTTAGCATCTGCGTAGGGATGCTAAGTAACCGCTGACTTGACTTTCTTGAATAACTCGGAAGCGAAGACGAGGTCGTTGAGGTCTTCGTTGGTGGATGTCATGACATCTGCTGAGTTGCCCTCCCATCCCTTATGGCCCTTGCAGATGAAGATTATGTTCTCGCCGATGCCGAGGACGGAGTTCATGTCGTGGGTGTTGATGATGGTGGTGATACCAAACTCGTGCGTGATGCCTGAGAGAAGTTCGTCAATGACGAGCGAGGTCTTGGGGTCAAGACCTGAGTTGGGTTCGTCGCAGAAGAGGTATTTGGGGTTCATCACTATGGCGCGGGCTATGGCTACACGCTTCTGCATACCACCAGAGATCTCTCCAGGGTACTTGGCACCGGCATCGCTGAGGTTGACGCGGTCGAGACACTCCTGGGCACGTGCTTTACGTTCGCGCAGCGTCATGCTGGAGAACATGTCCAAGGGAAACATCACATTCTCGAGTACGGAGAGGGAGTCGAAGAGTGCTGCAGACTGGAATATCATGCCCATCTCGCGCCGCATGGCGACTTTCTCGTGTTTTGTCATCTTGACAAAATCCCTGCCATCGTATAATATCTCACCGCTGGTGGGGGTGAAGAGTCCTACGAGATTTTTCATCAGTACAGTCTTGCCTGAGCCGGACTGTCCGATGATGAGGTTTGTCTTGCCATCTTCAAAGGTGGCATTGATGTCACTGAGGACGGTTCTGTCGTCGAATGTCTTGTATAGGTGATTAACTTGGATCATGACAGTAACTGTGTGAGAAAAACGTCGGCAAAGAGTATGAGCACGGAACTGCTGACTACTGCGGAGGTGCTTGCCTTGCCTACTTCAACCGAACCACCCTCTACGGTGTATCCGCAGTATGATGAAACGGATGCTATGATGTAGGCAAATACGATGCTCTTGATGATGGACATCCACACAAACCACGAATTAAAAGAATGTTGCAGACCGAGTGTGAGGTCGTCAGGTGACAGTATATGTCCTATGTAGGCTGTGGCATAGGCTCCCGTTATGCCCATTACATCGGCAAAGATGACAAGGCACGGCATGAGGGTGATAAGTCCAAGAATCTTGGGCATGATGAGATAGTTGGCAGAGTTAACTCCCATGATGTCAAGAGCGTCTATCTGCTGGGTGACGCGCATGGTACCCAACTCTGAAGCGATATTGCTGCCTACCTTGCCAGCAAGGATAAGACACATGATGGATGATGAGAACTCAAGTAGCATAATCTCACGGGTGGTATATCCGCTGACCCATCGTGGCATCCAGGGTGACTGTATGTTGAGCTTCATCTGGATACAGATAACGGCACCGATAAAGAAGGAGATGAGCAGCACTATGCCGATGGAGTCAACACCCAGTTGCTGCATCTCCTTGACATATTGCTTGAAGAATAGCCGCCACCTATCGGGTACGGCGATGCTACGTCCCATGAGAATGAGATACTTGCCGAGTATGTCGAGATAGTTGAATGGAAATATCATAGTGAGTGCAAAATTATAAAAAAAAAATGAAAAACGCCACAATTATGAATTATGAATTGTGAATTGTGAATTATTTTTTGTACCTTTGCATCCAAATATCTAAAAAATATACACATTATGGCATCATTTATAGAAGACAAAGTTGTGATGGAAGGTATCACCTTCGATGACGTGTTGTTAATCCCTGCTTATTCTGAGGTACTCCCACGTGAGGTTTCGTTGAGTACCAGGTTCTCACGAAACATAGAACTAAAAATACCATTTGTATCGGCAGCGATGGATACCGTGACAGAGGCTCCGATGGCTATCGCCATTGCCCGCGAGGGAGGTATCGGCGTGATACACAAGAATATGTCAATAGAGGAACAGGCACGTCAGGTAGCCATTGTGAAACGTGCCGAGAACGGTATGATATATGACCCCGTGACCATCAAGCGTGGTAAGACGGTAAGTGATGCCCTCGACTTGATGGCAGAATACCATATCGGTGGCATACCAGTGGTTGATGAGGAGAACAAACTTGTCGGTATCGTGACCAACCGTGACCTGCGTTTCCAGACTGATCCTACACGTCTTATTGATGAAGTGATGACATCGGAGAACCTCGTTGTGACACACCAACAGGTGGATCTCGACAGCGCAAGCAAGATACTCCTTGAGCACAAGATTGAGAAACTCCCTGTAGTGGATGAGGAGAATCATCTCCTGGGACTTATTACATATAAGGATATCACCAAAGCTAAGGATAAGCCAATGGCATGTAAGGATGCAAAGGGCAGACTGAGAGTTGCTGCAGGTGTTGGTGTGACAGCTGACACATTCCAGCGCATGGAGGCATTGGTAAAGGCTGGCGTGGATGCTATCATCATAGATACAGCTCACGGACATAGCGCCGGTGTGTTAGAGAAGGTGCGCGAAGCAAAACAGCACTTCCCTGATGTGGATATCGTAGTGGGCAACATCGCCACAGGCGAGGCAGCAAAGATGCTCGTAGAGGCTGGTGCCGATGCCGTAAAGGTAGGTATAGGTCCTGGTTCTATATGCACCACACGTGTGGTTGCCGGTGTCGGCGTACCACAGTTGTCTGCTGTATATGACGTAGCAAAAGCGCTCGAGGGCACAGGAATACCTCTTATAGCTGATGGTGGTCTGCGTTACTCTGGTGATATCGTCAAGGCTCTCGCTGCTGGTGGCTACTCAGTGATGGTGGGCTCTCTCGTGGCAGGCACGGAGGAGGCACCAGGTGAGACGATACTGTTCAACGGCCGTAAGTTTAAGTCTTATCGTGGCATGGGTTCGCTCGAGGCTATGGAGAAGGGTTCGGCAGACCGTTACTTCCAGAGTGGAGTGAAGGAAACGAAGAAACTCGTACCAGAAGGTATCGCAGGCCGAGTGCCTTACAAGGGAACCGTTCAGGAGGTGATATACCAGCTCGTGGGTGGTCTGCGCTCAGGTATGGGCTATTGTGGTGCAAAAGACATTAAGGCGCTTCATAACGCCAAGTTTACACGCATCACCAATGCTGGTATGCTCGAGTCACATCCTCATGAGGTGATTATCACCAGTGAGGCGCCTAACTACTCAAGACCACAGTGATAATAAAGTGTAAAGTATAAAGTATAAGGTATAATGAGAAAACTGCTTATATTTTCATTGCTGACAGTTACTTCCTTTGCGGTAGAGACCGCGAAGGGACAGGATAACCCTACGGTGATGACCATCAACGGCAAACCCATAGCACTGTCGGAGTTTGTATATTCTTATAAGAAAAACAATGGTCCTGACGTGTTGGAACAGAAGACCGTCAAGGAATACGTGGATCTCTTTGTAAACTACAAACTCAAGGTGGAGGCTGCTCTTGATGCGCACTACGATACGCTGACATCATATAATAAGGAGTATCGTCAGTATCGTGACCAGCAGGTATTGCCTACGCTTATCAATGATGCCGACGTGGAGCAGGAGGCTCTGAAGATATATAATTCGACAAAGGATCGCATAGGTCCTGATGGACTGGTGCTGCCACAGCATATACTGCTGATGACGGGACAAAATCCCTCTGACTCTCTTATGGCGGCGAGCAAACAGCGTGCCGACTCTGTATATAATGCGATAAAGAAAGGTGCCGACTTTGAGGCTATGGCAAAGCAATATAGCCAGGACCCGGGCAGTGCGCAGAAAGGTGGTGAGATAGGATGGATCAGCAGAGGACAGACACTGAAAGCATTTGAGGATGCAGCCTTCGCACTGAATAAGGGTGAGATATCGCAGCCTGTGCTCAGCGAGGTGGGTTACCATATCATCAAGATGAAGGACCGCAAGCAGTTGGAGTCATACGATGAACTGCGTGACGATATAATGAACTTCATCGAAAAGCGCGACCTGCGTCGTCAGATAGCTCAGAACCGTCTGAAGGCCATTGCAGAACAGAAGAATGAGACAGAGCAGCAGGTGATGGATGCGCGTGCCGACTCTATCTCGGCAATAGATCAGGACATGAAGTACCTCATCCAGGAGTATCATGATGGCTTGCTGCTCTACGAGGTAAGCAACCATGAGGTATGGGAGAAAGCTGCCGGTGACGAGAAGGGACTCACGAAGTTCTTTAAGAAGAATAAGAAGAAATATGCCTGGGACGAACCTCGTTTTAAGGGTATCGCATATCATACCAAGGACATCGCTGATATAGAGGCAGTGAAGAAATCTGTCAAGGGTAAGAAGTTCAGCGAGTGGGCAACAGTGCTCCGCACTACATTCAACAATGACTCTGTGCTCCGTATCCGCGTAGAGAAGGGTATATTTAAGAAAGGTGACAATGGATTGGTTGACAAAATGCAGTTTGGCGTTGCTGATGCTAAGGTAAGAACCATAAAGGATTTTCCAAATGACGCTGTATATGGCAAGATGCTCTCAGCTCCAGAGGAGATGAGCGATGTCAAGGCACTCGTCGTTGCCGACTACCAGGAACAGATGGAGAAGGAGTGGGTGAAGTCACTCCGTGCAAAATATCCTGTTGACGTGAAGTGGGATATAATAGATAAACTAACAATTACTCCTAACGAGTGAAGAAGATACTGAACATATTTCTGTGTGCTGGCGTAGCCTTGGCTGCTCACGCTCAAGAAGCGGACAGTACGGCTGTGACAACAGTCGCCAACCCCAACTACATCGATGAAGTGGTGTGGGTGGTAGGTGATGAGGCGATACTTCGTTCGGATATCGAAATGTCACGTATGCAGGCAGAGCAGGAGGGCGTTACATGGAATGGCGACCCCGACTGTCGCATACCAGAACAACTGGCAGTACAGAAACTGTTTCTCGAACAGGCTGCGATGGATAGCCTCGAAGTGACAGAGAGCGAGATAATGCAAGGCGTAGATCAGCAGATCAACGCCTGGATACAGATGGTGGGTTCCAAAGAGAAACTGGAGGAATACCGCAAACAGAGCGTGGCGCAGATGCGCAGTGACCTGCATGATGAGTTTAAAAACCGTGAACTAATACAGCGCATGCGCCGTAAGTTGGTGGAGGATGTGAAGGTGACACCTGCCGATGTGCGCGATTATTATCGTGATATGCCACAGGATAGTTTGCCGTGGGTGCCTACCACCGTGGAGGTGCAGATTATCACCATGCAGCCACGTATCCCCATTGATGAGGTAAATCGTGTGAAGGATAAGCTGCGTGACTTCACAGAGAGAGTGCAGTCTGGCAGAACGAGTTTCTCAACGTTGGCTCGTCTGTATTCCGAAGATACAGGCAGCGCTGCCCAGGGCGGAGAGTTGGGATATACTGGCAGGGGAATGCTCGACCCGAGTTTTGCGGCGGTAG
This sequence comes from Prevotella sp., assembly GCA_017642485.1. GTDB lineage: Bacteria > Bacteroidota > Bacteroidia > Bacteroidales > Bacteroidaceae > Prevotella. The sequence goes on from JAGCPC010000164.1 coordinate 22,389, forward strand.
CCTTCAATCTCAGCGATCCAAAGAAGATCTCCAAGATTGTGGAGTCGGAGTACGGCTTCCATATCATACAGCTTATAGATAAACGAGGCGACAAGATAAACTGTCGCCACATACTGATGAAGCCTAAGGTGTCACAGAGTGATATAGACTCTACCATGGTACATATGAGAGTGCTCACCGAGGATCTTAACAATAAGAAATTCCAGTTTGAGGATGTCGTGTCACTGCTTTCTGACGATAAGGATACGAAGAACAACCGTGGCTTGATGTCAAACAACTCTGAGAATGGCCGTACGTCAAAGTTTGAGATGAAAGATCTGCCTACTGAGGTGGCACGCAGAGTGGAGAACCTTATTGTAGGCGAGGTGTCGCAACCATTCACGATGGTCAATGCACGTGGCAAGACAGTATGCGCCATAGTGAAACTGAAAAATAGGACGGAGGCACATCGTGCTAATATGCAGGAGGACTTCCAGATGCTCAGCGACAAGGTGCTTAATAAGCGACGTGAGGATAAGGTACGTGAGTGGGTAAAGAATAAAATAAAATCGACCTACGTCAAGATGGATGAACGCTACCAAAACTGTGACTTCGAATACGAAGGATGGGTAAGGTAGAGTTGATAGTTGGCAGTTGATAGTTCAAGGGTTCAAAGGTTCAAAAGCTCAAAAGTTTAAAGGCTATCGTAGGTAATAAAAGAAATATCAGAATAGAGTGGCACAGAATCATGATGGTGATGGTTCTGTGTCTTTTTGCCTTTGCCACCA
>JAGCPC010000165.1 GCA_017642485.1 Prevotella sp.
AGATTGCTCAGTGGGACCCATTCAACGCCGTTATCGTAACAGAGTATGCTGGTACACTGAAGTTCAACGATGTTATCGAGGGTGTTACCTTCCGTGCCGAGACCGACGAAACAACAGGTCTGACCGAAAAGATCGTTACCGAGTCGCGTGATAAGCTCAAGGTTCCTACCTGTGATGTTGTTGATGCTAATGGTGAGGTAATCGGAACATATAACTTCCCTGTGGGTGGTCACGTAGTAGTAGAGGATGGTCAGACAGTTAAGACTGGTGAAACCCTCGTTAAGATTCCACGTGCAGCTGCCAAGGGTGGTGATATCACCGGAGGTCTGCCTCGTGTAACCGAGCTCTTCGAGGCTCGTAACCCATCTAACCCTGCAGTCGTATCTGAAATCGACGGTGAGGTAACCATGGGTAAGGTAAAGCGTGGTAACCGTGAGATCATCGTTACATCTAAGACAGGCGAGCAGCGCAAGTATCTCGTGTCACTGTCTAAGCAGATCCTGGTACAGGAGCATGACGCCGTTCGTGCTGGTACTCCACTGTCTGACGGTGTAATTACTCCGGGCGATATCCTCGCCATCAAGGGTCCTACCGCTGTTCAGGAGTACATCGTAAACGAGGTTCAGGATGTATACCGTCTGCAGGGTGTAAAGATCAACGATAAGCACTTCGAGATTATCGTACGTCAGATGATGCGTAAGGTACAGATCAATGAGCCTGGTGATACATCATTCCTGGAGCAGGAGATTGTTGACAAGCTCGACTTCTCTGAGGAGAACGACCGTATCTGGGGTAAGAAGGTTGTTACCGATGCCGGTGATTCTGAGAACCTGCAGAAGGGTCAGATCGTTACAGCCCGCAAGCTGCGCGACGAGAACTCAATGCTGAAGCGTCGTGATCTCCGTCTGGTTCAGGTTCGTGATGCAGTGCCTGCAACATCTACTCAGATTCTCCAGGGTATCACACGTGCTGCCCTCCAGACCAAGTCGTTCATGTCGGCTGCATCGTTCCAGGAGACTACCAAGGTTCTGAACGAGGCTGCTATCCGCGGTAAGGTTGACCATCTGGTAGGTATGAAGGAGAACGTAATCTGCGGACACCTGATTCCTGCTGGTACCGGTCTGCGTGAGTTTGAGAAGATTATCGTAGGTTCTAAGGAGGAGTATGAGCGCATCCAGGCTAACCGCAAGAATGTACTCGACTTCGCTGATGAGACCATTCTCGAGGAGAAATAAGGGTTTACCCTATTGATATATTAAAAGAGAGTGTTGTGTTATGCTTACAACACTCTCTTTTTTGTAATTTGGGCGCAAATGGATATTAATAATTCTAAAAATAGTTATATCTTGTTAAATTGAGGCTCGAGAAGAGCTTTTTCTCAATATAAGTTAGGTGGAATCGGAAAATAGTTGTACCTTTGCAGCCCGAAACGCCCCTATTGAGCGAGATAGGGTGTGTAAAGCGCTGATTATAAACAAAATAAACATATATAAATTAAAAATTAAAGTATTATGCCTACAATTTCACAATTGGTAAGAAAAGGCAGAAAGGTAAT
>JAGCPC010000166.1 GCA_017642485.1 Prevotella sp.
CGCCAACAAGTTTGCAGCTGAGGCTATGCTGGCCCGTGCATGGATGTTCTGGGCTGGCTTCTACAAAGGCGTAGGTGAGCTCGCTTCTGGTGATGCTACCATGAATCTTGTTGACCGCAATGGTGAGGCTATCAAGCAGGAAGGTCTCGATAAATCTTCTGTTTCGAAGGCTGATGTTGTCAACTATCTGAAAAATATCGTTTCCGATGGTGGTTACAAGCTCCTGAAAGACTTCCGTTCACTTTGGCAGTACTCTAACAGTCTGCTTTGGGCTGAGGCTCATGACAATGAAGACGGAACAGGTAATGCTGAGGGTACTCACGGATACGCTTTCATTGCTGATATGGATCCTGCTGACTGCTTCGACAAACCTGGCATGGGTAACGGTAACGACGAGGAAATCTTCCAGATTCAGTTTATGAATGCCTCTAACTGGAATATTGGTGGTACTTACTGCAACCCGCGTATGTATTCTAATTATCTGTCTTGCTTCTGGGGCCTTCGTAACGGTGCTACCAATGACAATGGTAAGCGTGATAAGACCTATCCGTTCAACCAGGGTTGGGGTCAGGGTACTCCTTCATGCAATATCTGGGACGACTGGACAGATGCTGAGAGATCTGGTAATAATGGTGAGGGTTATACTGACATCCGTAAGCTCGGTTCTCTGATCGACCTCGACAATGAGCTTGAGGCTTATACATACGAGAAGGATGACAATGAGGAGTCTGGCTATGCTGTTAAGAAGTATGCTGATGTCAATCTTGACGCTTGTGCTGCCGACAACGATTCATGGTGGTCAAAGTGTGAGGGTTATTCTTCAAGTTCGCTTGACAACAAACAGCAGGGTGACCACTTCGAGGATTACTACCTGATGCGTTATGCTGATGTGCTGCTGATGCTGACAGAGCTCACTGGTGATGCTTCTTTCATGAACCAGGTTCAGGCACGTGCTGGTGTTCCTTTGACACCATACACTTTGAGGAATCTTCAGAACGAGCGTCGTTGGGAGTTCGCTCTCGAGGGACTTCGCTTCAACGATATGCGCCGTTGGTCTGGTGTTGACGGTCACAGCGAGAATTCATACGCAGCCAAGGCTCTCCAGGCCCAGAAGGGTAAGCAGATTGTATGCTATGGCCAGAAGGCTAACAAGCGCTCTATGGAGCACATGACCTGTTCTTGGGCTAAGCGTTATGCTGATACCAAGGGCTTCCTGCCCAAACCGCAGTCTCAGATTACTCTGTCAAGTGGTAAGATGAAGCAGAATCCTGGATGGGATGAGAATGCATCTCCTGCAGAGTACACATATAAAGTTCTGTATTAATTTAATAAGATAAGTAATCAATATGAAAAAGATATTTTTGGTTTTTGCCGCAGTATGTGCCATTATCGCTTGCGATCCCGGTCATGAGGATATCGGCAATGCAGGCCACATTACTGCAGATCAGCTGAAGTCAATGACCACCATTTCTGTTGACAAGGCTGCCAGTGGCGCTAATGGTAACGTGATTACCTGTTCGACTTCTGCTCCTGTCAATGCATGTTGGAATATCGGTGGTAAGGACTTTGTCGGTAACTATGCTTGGAAGAAGATGAAGCTTGGATCGCATAAAGTTATTATGACTGCTCTTTGTCCTGATGGTACTGTTCTGAAGGATAGTGCTGTGATTGAGTGTCAGGAGATTACCAATGCTCTCGAGAGATTCTACATCTATGGACTTGAGGCAAATCCTGAGCATGTTCCCTTCAAGCCTGGTGCATGGGATGCAGCAGCTATGCGTTTCAGCTCTACTGAAGGTGCACACCTGCCCACTATCCCCGATGATGTTTACTTTGGCCTGAAGACTTTGATTTTCGACGTATCAGACGTGACTGAGGACTTCGACCTGAAGGTCATGAACGGTTGGTGGAGTAACACCTATTATGATCACGTGAAGTGGCATAATGGTCAGAACGAGCTTCAGATCACCGAGACTCTGGCTAAGGAATGTGCCAAGGGCGGTGAGGGTCGTGACCTCGACCTCATGCTCTACAGCGGCTCTATGACGCTGAATGCTGTTTACTACGAGGAGTAATCATTCCTTAATAGTATAATAATCATGAGGGCATATCGTTTTGATATGCCCTCATTTTATTTGGTTAGTAAGTTTTCGTAGAAAAAGTTTGGGGATTCTAAATATTGTTACTACCTTTGCAGCGAAAAGAAGAACAACAAATATGAGTAAACCAAACAAAGTATCGGGTATTATCCTCTATGTAAGCCTGTTGGCTTTCATTTTGTTTGTCGTATATATCCTATACATCAATTTTGAGGTGCTCTATACAGCACATGACCGTTCCGAGTTCATCTTCGGAACCCCCTTCTTCCAGACACTGATGTCGAAGCCTTTCGGACTGATGCGGTATGTAGGTGCCTGGCTTACACAACTATGTTACAGACCGTCGTTTGGTGCAAGTGCGATGATAATTATCTGGGCCCTCATTTATTATGTTGGTGGCAAGGCATTTCGGTTACAGGGCGGTGCCTCAGCGCTGATGCTCTTGCCTGTAGCCTGTCTGCTCACATCGGTTGTCAATCAGGGCTATTGGATCTATATCTCCACCACCAGAGGCTATTGGTTCTCGCAGTCAGTAGGGTATCTCGTCATGCTGCTGCTTTTGTGGGCTGCTCGTCAGACCCCG
>JAGCPC010000167.1 GCA_017642485.1 Prevotella sp.
AAACAACATTATTAACTAACTACACTAACAATCGAACGGGAGGAGAGGTAAAAAATCTCAAACCTCAAATCTCAAACCTCAAAAATCAATCAAAGTTATGGCAGTATTAGTAAAAGTCGTACAAGACAATCGTAAGAACTCAAACAAACTATTCTATGGTAAGGCGGTAGCGGCATCTACCCTCGACACGAAGAAGCTGGCAAAGCGCATTTCCGAGAACACCACGGCAACGTACCCTGACACCCTCGCAGTGCTCACCGCCCTGGTCAAGGTGATGAACCTCAACCTCGCCAACTCAATCAAAATCAAGATCGACAACTTCGGATACTTCTACGTATCGGCAAGGACCTCGGGCGCACTCGCCAAGGACGAGTGGAACGTACGTGAGAACCTCAAGTCAGTACGTGTGCGCTTCCAGCCTACGCAGACCCGCGATGGCGCCACTGGCGCAGTGACCGGAAAGTCAATAGGCTTCGGCTACAAGGCAGTGGTTGTTGACCCTGAGGCAAAGCCAACGCAGGAGGAGGAGGGTGAATAATTTTCAGTTCACAGTTCACAGTTATTATGAAAGGAGGTAATTATGAGCGAAGAAGCTAAAAAGAACTGGAGCGTTATCATCAACGCTATCCTCACCGCAATCTGCACGATACTGACAACGACAAGTTGTGTATCACATCTGTAAAATAAGGCGATTTCGATTTGTCATAGTTAAGCCGTGTAATCAATGGCATCCTTGTCTTGGGGGTGAGAAACTGATTACACGGCTGATTTTGTATGATTTGTCAACATTGTCAACATTGTCAACATTGTCAACATTGTCAACATTGTCAATATTGCTCTTTTGTAATATATCATAACTGTCTGATTTTGTGGCAAAGTTACAACTTTTTTTTAGAAATCCAAGGCTAAAGTGCAACTTTTTTTTCAAAAATCCAAGGCTGAAAACGGATGTTTCTTTCAAAAATCCAAGTCTAAAAGAAAAGATAGGCATCCCAATCGGGAGGCCTATCTCTGTTTTTCGTATTTTAGTGACCTTACTCGTTGCGGAAGATGATCTTGTTCTCGTAGCTGTCGATGGTGATGGGCTTGTCATTGCTGACCTTGCCTGCAAGGAGTGCCTTGGAGAGTGCGTTGAGAACGTCACGCTGTATGGCACGCTTGACAGGACGGGCACCGAAGTCGGGATCGTAGCCTGCCTCAGCGAGGTTGTCGATGGCATCATCGGTCCAGCGGAGTTCGAAGCCTTGCTTTTCGAGCATAGAGGCAACACGCTTCATCTGCAGACGTACTACATCGGCTATCTCAGACTTGCTGAGCTGACGGAAGTCGATTATCTCATCGATACGGTTGAGGAACTCAGGTCGGATAGGGGGCTTCACCATGCCGTTGCCATCGAGGATGGGTGCCTTGCCGTAGAGCTGGTCGTGGGTAAGGTTGGAGGTCATGATGATGATGGTGTTCTTGAAGTTTACCACACGGCCCTTGGAGTCGGTAAGACGACCGTCGTCGAGAACCTGCAGGAGGGTGTTGAAGACATCGGGGTGAGCTTTCTCTATTTCGTCGAAGAGTACTACGCTGTAGGGTTTGCGGCGTACTGCCTCGGTGAGCTGTCCACCCTCGTCATAGCCCACGTAGCCTGGAGGGGCTCCGATGAGACGGGTGACGCTGAACTTCTCCTGATACTCGGACATATCGATACGGGTTATCATCTGCTCGTCATTAAAGAGGTAGTCGGCGAGTGCCTTGGCAAGCTCCGTCTTACCCACACCAGTGGTGCCGAGGAAGATGAAGCTGGCGATAGGGCGCTTGGGGTCTTGCAGTCCGGCACGGGAACGGCGCACGGCATCGCTCACGGCAGTGATAGCCTCATCCTGACCTATGACGCGCTTGTGGAGCTCGTCCTCAAGGTGGAGCAGTTTGTCACGTTCGCTCTGCATCATACGTGTTACGGGTATGCCCGTCCAACGTGATACCACCTCGGCGATGTCGTCGGCGGTGACTTCCTCGCGGACATACCTCATGGCATTTTTGTTCCCATTATCGTTATCGTTAACGTTAAGGTTCTCTTGTACCTTCTTGATGTCCTCTTCGAGTTCTTTGAGTTTGCCGTAGCGTATCTCAGCCACTCTGCCGTAGTTGCCCTCGCGCTCCGCCTTGTCAGCCTCGAAGCGCAGACGTTCTATCTCCTGTTTGTCCTGTTGTATCTTGTCAACGAGGTTCTTCTCACGTACCCACTCGGAGCGCATACGCATCTCCTCATCTTGCAGGGTGGCGATGGTCTTGCCCAGTTCGGCAAGTTTCTCCTTGTCGTTCTCGCGCTTGATAGCCTCGCGCTCTATCTCTAATTGCTTGAGGCGGCGAGTGAGTTCGTCGAGTTCCTCAGGCACGCTGTCACGCTCCATGCGCAGCTTGGCAGCTGCCTCGTCCATGAGGTCGATAGCCTTATCGGGCAGGAAACGGTCGGAGATGTAGCGCTCAGACAGTGTGACGGCTGCTATGCAGGCATCATCCTGTATGCGGACGCGGTGGTGGTTCTCGTAGCGCTCCTTCAGTCCACGGAGTATGGAGATGGCAGAGAGTTCATCAGGTTCATCGACCATGACTATCTGGAAGCGGCGCTCGAGAGCTTTGTCCTTCTCGAAGTACTTCTGGTACTCATTGAGGGTGGTGGCACCGATGGCACGCAGTTCGCCACGGGCAAGGGCGGGTTTGAGGATATTGGCAGCGTCCATAGCGCCCTCGCCACCGCCAGCACCCACGAGGGTGTGTATCTCATCGATGAAGAGGATTATCTTGCCCTGTGACTCTATCACGGCATTGATGACGCCCTTGAGTCGCTCCTCAAACTCACCCTTGTATTTGGCGCCAGCTACGAGGGCACCCATGTCGAGGGTGTAAATCTCCTTCTCCTTAAGGTTCTCAGGCACGTCGCCACGCACTATGCGCTGGGCGAGTCCCTCGGCAATGGCCGTCTTACCCGTACCAGGCTCGCCTATTAGGATAGGGTTGTTCTTGGTACGACGTGATAGTATCTGGAGCACACGACGAATCTCATCGTCACGTCCTATAACAGGGTCCAACTTCCCGTTCTTGGCATCAGAAACGAGGTTTTTGCAGAAGCGGTTAAGTGCTTCTTTGCCAGTCATTTGTTGTTCTTGGTTCATCATGATAATAAAGTTTAAAAAGTTTAAGAGTTTAATAGTTCAAAAGTTCAATGTTTCAGTAGTGCTTCGTCAATTGTCGTACCACGAAGCGGGGAAACGACTATTTGTCACCAAACTATGCCAAAATGACAAAAGGAGGCATTAAATTTGGTTAATTGCATAATAATGATTAACTTTGCGTCTTATATAAATAGAGGATTATGCTGAACTTCTGCATCATAACGTGTACCTACAACGCCGAGCATCTGATACGGCGCACGATGGACAATGTTGCTGCCCAGACATGGGGAGGGATAAGCCATATCATAATAGACGGTGCATCGACAGACAGGACGGTGGAGATGGCAAGGATGGCGGCAGAGGCAAACAAGGGGAGGATAGACTACACGATAGTGAGCGAGCCTGATAATGGACTGTACTGGGCTATGAACAAGGGATTGCAGCTTGCCAAGCCTGACTACGTTCTGTTTCTCAATGCAGGAGACACGCTGCACTCGCCAACCACGTTGGAAGAGATAGCGAGGAGGGTTAACGAAAAAACCTCCAACCTCCAACCTCCAACC
>JAGCPC010000168.1 GCA_017642485.1 Prevotella sp.
ATCGAGTTGTGTTGCTACGTATTCACCCATCAGGTGTCCCATCTCGTAGTTGTCGGCACTTACAAAGGCTGTATATTTACGAGAGTCGGTCTTACGTTCAAACACGATTACAGGTATCCCCTTGTCGTATGCACGGTCGATGGCAGGCGATACAGACGAGAGTTGGTTAGGGGCCACAATCAGCAGACTGATACCACTCGCTACCAGACTGTCTATCTGTTTACTCTGAAGTTCTGAATCGTCGTGAGCAGCAGTAAAACGTAGTTCTACGCCCTCATGGAAGTTAGCCTCCATTCTCATCTCGGCGTTCTGCCAATCACGCCATATATCTTCAGAACATTGTGAAACACCTATTATATATTTAGGCTCGTTTTGATTGCAACCCATCAGCAGGACTGCAGCTAACGTAAGAAGGTAAATTGATAAGTTTCTCATAATTGTTTTAAGCTTTCTGTCGGCAAATATAAAAAAAAGTTCTGATATACAAGACATTCTTGCGTAATTTTTGTATATTTGCCAACAGATACTAACAAAAAACGTTCATTTGATAACAAATATGATACATTGAAACAATTTTTGAACGTGATGAACGATATTTTAACGCTGTGCTAACGATACATTTGTACTTTTGCAGCAGAATTTCAAATAAAATTGAGTACTAACAATTAAAACGATCAACAATGGAGCAACTAAAGAAACTGATTCTGAGTTTGACAGTTCTGCTGACGAGTACTATAATGTACGCGCAGAGTGAGATCAGTGGTACTGTGATCGACGCTACAGGCGAAACGATCATTGGTGCTACAGTTATGGAAAAGGGAACCTCGAACGGTACAATTACCGATTTCGACGGTAACTTTAAGATTAAGGTTAATCCTGGTACAACGCTGGTTATCACGTACATTGGCTACAAGACACAGGAATTGCCAGCAAAAGATGGTATGCAGGTAACACTGAAAGACAATGCAAAGGAACTGGCAGAGGTTGTAGTAACAGGTTATCAGACCCAACGTAAGGCAGACCTTACAGGTTCTGTTTCTGTAGTAGAAACTAAGGACTTGAAGAATTCATCTGATACCGACCCAATGCGTGCGCTTCAGGGAAAGGTTCCAGGCATGACTATCACAAGTAATGGTTCACCAGTAGGAGCTGGTACTGTTCGTATACGTGGTATCGGTTCGTTCAACTCATCACAGGATCCGCTGTTCGTTATCGACGGTGTGCCAACAACCACCAACCTGAACACACTGAACATGAATGACATCGAGTCGATGCAGGTACTGAAGGACGCCGCCTCTGCTTCTATCTATGGTAGCCGAGCTGCAAACGGTGTGATTATCATCACCACACGTAGCGGTAAAAAGGGCGACAAGGTAAGAGTAGATTTCTCGGCTAATCTGACTGCTCAGTTCTACAACAAGCAGAGCATGATGAGTCTGTCGAATACATCCGAATACGCTACAGCAATGGCTCAGGCCGCTATGAACGACGGGCTGGATCCTGAGGCATACGCCAACAATTACGGTTTGACTCTGCACGCTGGCAGCGGCACTCCCATCTCTGCCTACAACCCTGCAACAGGACAGATGGAGAACTTTACCGTTAACGGCTTGTACGACGGGTATATGAACTCTAAGAGAACCATGCGCTACAGCGATACCGACTGGCTGAAGGAGATTTCACGCACAGGCTTCTCACAGAACTACGACCTTTCTATCTCTAATGCTACAGAAAAGTCATCAGCTTTGTTCTCATTCGGATATAAGAAGAACGAAGGTATATTGAAATATACAAACTTTGAGAGTTTCTCAGGCCGTATCAACACAAGTTTCAAGGTAAACAAGCTGATTACTGTGGGTGAGAATGCTACTATCACATATTCTAATCAGGTAGACTGCCAACCTCTGGAGAATGCGCTTAAGATGTCGCCCACTCTGCCAGTATACGAAGAGGACGGCGTTACATTCTCTGGCCCTGTAGGTGGTATGAGCGACCGTCAGAACCCACTGCGCGAGCTGTATCACAATCGCGACAATCGTTTGAAAATGTGGCGTATCTTCGGAAACGCATTCGTAAATATCGAACCTATAAAGGGCCTGCTGCTGCGCTCAAATTTCGGTCTAGACCTCTGGTCTGAGAATATCCACAGCGTTACTTACACTTGGCACTCTGACGTTGTAAACAACTCTACCCCATCTGCCAACATGGGTGCAAAGACATCGGTAAAGTGGACATGGTCGAACACTGCCAATTATAACTTCACACTCGGCACCGATCACTCGTTCATCGTACTTGGTGGTATGGAACTGCACAGAGATATCGACGAGCATTCGAATGCCTACGCACAGATGTTCGCACTTGAGAACTACGACTATATGTATCCCGATGCTGCAACTGGCACACAACGTGCATCTGGTATCCAAGAGGGTTACAATCTGGTTTCGTTCTTCGGCAAGGTCGACTATAATTTCAGAGACCTGCTACTTGCTTCGTTCACTATCCGTCACGACGGTTCAAGCCGCTTTGGTGAGAACAACCGCTATGGTACATTCCCTGCTGCAACACTCGGTTATCGTATATCTCAGCACCTTGGACAGAGCTGGATCGACGATCTGAAGATCCGTGCATCATGGGGACAGACTGGTAACCAGGCTATATCAAACTATGCTCGTTACGGACTCTATGCTGCCACATATGGAGGCGCACGCAATGAGTCGACTGCTTACGACCTTGCACTGGCCGGTAGCGGTATTTTCCCATCAGGATTCCGTGCTACACAGGCTCAGAACAACGACCTGAAGTGGGAGACCACAGAACAATGGAATGCCGGACTCGATTTCCGCTTCTTCGGCAGCTCACTCTATGGTACATTCGACACCTATATTAAAAAGGTGAAGGACATGCTGATTAACCCTGCATATCTGGGTTCGATGGGTGAAGGTGGTGCCAGCTGGCTCAATGGTCCAAGCCTGCAGAACTGGGGTATGGAGTTTGCTCTCGGCTATCGTCATACAACAGAATACGGTTTGCAGTACAACGTAAACGGAAACATAGACTTCTATCGTTCAAAGGTTACTTATCTGCCTGAGACTACAACTGGTTCGTATGTCCATACAGCTAAAGAGAATCTGGTAGAGTCTGGCCGTCCTTACGGTTCAATCGTAGGTTATGTAGTCGACGGATTGTTCCAGAATCGTGAGGAAGTGCTGGCAAGCGGTCAGGACAACGCCCGAGTAGG
>JAGCPC010000169.1 GCA_017642485.1 Prevotella sp.
CAAGCTTGCCCTCAGAGTTGAGCTCGTCGAGGAAGTGGCTCATAGCCTTGGCTGTGGTGAACTCACCGATAGAGTCGAAGCCGGTGTCGGCACCGAGCTTAGCGAACATCTTAGAGTTGTTGTTACGGATAGCGCCGTAGTGGTACTGCTGTGTCCAGCCTGAAGCATAGTCCATCTTGCCCTGCTCCTTCATGTAAGCGTGCTTATACTTACGCTGCTCCTCAACGGTGATAGCCTCGCCAGCGAGTGCCTTCTTCATGATAGCGTCAACCTCGGCATCAGTGTATGGCTCGTCATAGAACTCCTCGATACCGTGGTCAGAGAGCTTACAGCCCATTGACTCGAAGAAGTCGTGACGCTTCTGCAGTGCCTCGGTGAGCTCAGCGAAACCAGTGATTGCCACGCCTGAAACGTCAGAGAGCTTCTTGATGTAGTCACACCATGTAGCAGCCTCGATGTTCATACCTGCGTCAGGACGCCATGTGGGGAGCATGCGGGTCTTGGCCGTAGGGTCTTCCTTAACGACCTTGTGCCACTCGAGAGAGTCAGCTGGGTCGTCAGTGGTACATACAACCTCAACGTTGTAGTGCTCCATCATGCCACGAGGACAGAAACGGTCCTCGTTCTTTATCATGTCGTTACACTTGTCGTAGATCTCCTTAGCTGTCTCAGGATTGAGGAGCTTGTCGATGCCGAAGGCGGTCTTGAGCTCGAGGTGTGTCCAGTGATAGAGTGGGTTGCGGAAGGTGTAAGGCACTGTCTCAGCCCACTTCTCGAACTTCTCCCAGTCGGTGGTATCCTTGCCTGTGCAGTACTTCTCATCTATGCCGTTGGAACGCATAGCACGCCACTTGTAGTGGTCGCCCATGAGCCAAATCTGAGCAATAGAGTCAAACTTCTTGTTCTCAGCTACCATCTGGGGGATGAGGTGACAGTGGTAGTCGATGATAGGCATCTTAGCCGCATGATTGTGGTAAAGATCCTTCGCGGTTTCGTTTTCCAGAAGGAAATCCTTGTCATTAAATTTCTTCATTTCGTTGTTATTTGAATTTTGTTTAGGATATTTGCTTCTTGCAAAAGTACAAAGAAAAGTTGGAAGTCACACTTTCCTTAATATATTTTAACTACTCAAAGACGTTTTCGATATCCATAAAATCGTCAGCCTCGACAGCTCTGCCACAGCCATCGAAATCCTCTGGGAGGTCAAAGACGGCATCGGGCTTATAAGGCAGTGCGCTGTTGGCATATACCTTCTTGATATAATAGGCGTAGATAGGCAGTGCCATAGTGGCACCCTGACCCATCGCCATGAAGTCGAAGTGTATGTCACGGTCCTCGCCGCCTACCCACGCGCCACTGACGAGGTCGGGGGTGACAGCCATAAACCATGCATCGGAATTGCGGTTGGTGGTACCCGTCTTGCCACCCATCTGGGCATTGACATTGTACTTGAAGCGCAGACGGCTACCCGTGCCACCATCGACGACACCCTGCAGGAGGGTGAGCATCTTGAAGGATGACTCCTCGGAGATAACCTCGTTGACACGTGGTTCGAAGTGTGCCACGACCTGTCCGTTGGCATCTTCTATCCTCGTGACAAAGAGCGGTGCACAGCGGATGCCGTGGTTGGCAAAGGCGGTATAGGCGCTCGTCATCTCGCCCACGGTGATGTCGCACGGTCCGAGACAGAGTGCCATAGAGGGGTGTATGTCAGGATTGTTGATGCCATACTCATGGAGCAGGTTAACAAACTGCTGAGGGTCAAGACGTGACATGAGGTAGGCTGATATCCAGTTGTTGGACTGTGCCAAGCCCCACTTGAGCGTCACGCTCTCACCATAGCGCGAACGAGAACCATTGCGTGGTGTCCACGGTTTGCCTGCCACGATATATGTCTGCTGCACATTGGGAGCACAGTCACAGGGTGAGAAACCATTCTCCATGGCAAGGGAGTACAGGAAGGGCTTTATGGTGGAACCCACCTGACGACGTCCCTCCATCACCATGTCATACTGGAAGTGGGTGAAGTCGAGTCCGCCAACGTATGCCTTCACGGCACCCGTCTTGACATCCATGCTACAGAAGCCTGAACGCAGGAACGACTTGTAGTAACGGATGGAGTCGAGAGGCGTCATGACGGTGTCTATCTCGCCACTGTATGAGAATACGGTCATCTCGGTCTTTTCCTTAAACGATGCCCTGATTTCCTCCTCTGAATAGCCTGCTGCCTTCATATTGCGGTAGCGCTCGCTCTGCACTATGGAACGATTCATGATCTGATTGATCTCACTGGGCGTAAGCTGGTTGGTAAATGGAGCATTGGGCTTATGACGGTTCTCACGGTTGAAGGCTGGCTGCAGATATTTCGCCACGTGGGAATAGACAGCCTCCTCGGCATACTGCTGCATGCGTGAGTCGATGGTAGTATATACCTTCAGACCGTCCTTGTATATATTATAAGGTGTACCATCCTTCTTGAGATTTTTGTTGCACCATCCATACAGGGGGTCTTGCTCCCATGCTATGGAGTCGATGGTATATTGTACCCGCTGCCAAGAAGGATATTTTTCGCGCTCTGGTTTGCTTGCCATCATATACCGTCTGAGGAACTCGCGGAAGTAGGTTGCCGTGCCGTCCTTATGGTCAGTGCGGTGAAACTTCAGTTCTACGGGTTTTGCCGCAGTAGAATCATACTCATCATGAGAGATATAGCCTGCCTTCTCCATCTGCTGCAGTACTACGTTACGGCGCTCCTGACATCGCTGCTCGTGGCGCACGGGATTGAAGTACGATGGATTTTTGCACAGTCCGATGAGGAGTGCTGCCTCCTCAAGGGTGAGGTCCTGTGGCTCCTTACTGAAATAGGTATTGGAAGCGGTCTTGATACCCACGGCATTGTGGAGGAAGTCAAACTGATTGAGGTACATCATCACTATCTCCTCCTTGGTGAAGTTGCGCTCCAGCTTGATGGCTATCACCCACTCTATGGGTTTCTGCAACATGCGTTCGAAGGTGCTGTGCGCCTTGTCAGAGTACAGCTGTTTGGCAAGCTGCTGAGTGATGGTAGAGCCACCACCGGCACTGGCCTGTCCCAGCAGTCCCCTCTTGACTATGGCACGGGCGAGAGCTATGAAGTCGATGCCTGAATGCTCATAGTAACGTACATCCTCCGTTGCCACCAGTGCCTGGACGACGTATGGTGACACCTTATCGAAACTCACAAGGACACGGTTGGCCCTATCCTGGTTCCAGGTGCCTATGACCTTACCGTCAGCGCTGTATATCTGCGTGGCGTACTTATCGATAGGATTCTGCAGATCCTCCATGTCGGGCATGTAGCCTATCCACCCGTTCCATATAAAGACGAAAACGATGACCACCAAGGCGATGACTGCCGCCATCATTTTCCATAGGAAATGTACGAATTTCTTTCTCATTTTATAAAAAAATCTCTTCCAAAGTGCAAAAATACAATAAAACTTTGAGAAAAATGCCTTTTTTAGAAAAAAAAATCTTAACTTCGCACTCAATTACTGTATTTCATATCTCAGCAACCACACAAATGGGAAAGCAAAATTTTGTCACTATCGCCGACTTGTCGAAGGACGACATCATGTACCTTATCGCCATGGCGGAGGAATTTGAAAAACATCCTAACCGCGAACTGCTCAAGGGTAAGGTCGTTGCCACCCTTTTCTTTGAACCAAGTACGAGGACCCGTCTGTCATTTGAGACTGCCGCCAACCGCCTTGGCGCTCGCGTCATAGGATTCAGCGATGCCAAGGTGACCAGCACCACAAAGGGCGAGACACTCAAGGACACACTGCTCATGGTAAGCAACTATGCCGACATCATCGCCATGCGCCACTATATAGAGGGTGCAGCGCAGTATGCTTCGGAGATAGCACCAGTGCCCATCGTCAATGCCGGCGACGGAGCACACATGCACCCATCACAGTGCCTGCTCGACCTCTACTCCATATACAAGACACAGGGCACGCTGGAGAACCTCAACATATACCTCGTGGGCGACCTGAAGTATGGTAGGACGGTACACTCGCTGATTACTGCCATGAGACACTTCAACCCTACATTTCACTTCGTAGCACCCAAGGAACTGGCAATGCCACAGGAGTACAAACTGTACTGCAAGGAGCACGGTGTGAAGTTTAGCGAACATACGGCATTCAACGAAGATGTGATAGCCGATGCCGACATACTGTATATGACACGAGTGCAGAAGGAACGCTTCTCTGACCTCATGGAGTATGAGCGCGTCAAGAATGTGTATATCCTCAACCGTGCCATGCTCGCCAAGAGCAAACCCAACATGAAGATACTACACCCACTGCCCAGAGTCAACGAGATAGCATACGACGTGGACGACGACCCACACGCATACTACATACAGCAGGCACAGAATGGTCTCTATGCACGTGAGGCGATATTCTGCCGCTGTCTGGGCATAACACTCGATGACATTAAAAATGATGCGAGCATCATTAGTTGAAAGTTGAACGTTGAACGTTGAAAGACTTATGAATAAGAAAGAACGACTCGTGGCTGCCATTGAGAATGGCACCGTGATAGACCACATACCAGCAGAGAAGACATACCAGGTGGTATCGCTGCTGAAACTCAACGAACTCTCTGAACCTATCACCATAGGCCAGAACTACCCATCGTCAAAGGTGGGCAAGAAGGGACTGATAAAGGTTACTGACAGAATATTTTCCGACGAAGAGATATCACGTCTCTCTGTGGTGGCACCCAAGGTGGTGCTGAGCATCATCAAGGACTATGAGGTGGTAGAAAAGAAAACGGTGGAGACACCAGACGAACTGCACGGCATAATACGTTGCAACAATCCTAAGTGCATCACCAACAACGAACCCATGCTGACGTATTTCAGCGTTGACAAACTGGCCGGCACGGTGCGCTGTCACTACTGCGACAAAGAACAAAACATAAAAAAAGTGGAGCTCTGCTAAGAGTTCCACTTTTTTTTATTGGTTCAAACGCGCTTCGCGCTGGTTTTCGTCTTCGTCTTCGTTTTCGTTCGAGTTCATCTCGTCGTTATATGAAAGCACCCTTGCTTCACCTCATACTTTATGTAGCAACGTCCAGCCTCACGCATATCGCGTAGTACCTCCGAGAGCACCCATTTCAGAGTGTCGTTTTGCACCTGACGACGTGGTATCTTTGCTGTCTGTACCGTCATATAGCGGTTATAGCATATATCGAAGGTGGTGCCAAAGCGATGGCAGGAGTTTTCTGAGGCATTGATATTGTGCTTGCGCAGTCTTGCCACGTCCTCCTCCGACCTCAGCACACTCGTCACTATTATCTTGTGAAGAGGCACTCCCTTCACATACAATGAGTCATAATACGCCCTGCCTATATCCTGCAATAGTATGCTGGCACGCGGCACCAGATAAGGTATGCTCTCCCTCAGCCTGTCAACATGGAAATAGGGATTGGCTGCGACATAGACCAGTTCCGTCTTGCGGCGCTCGGCATCGGCACGATCCCTTACAGGAGTCACGCCATACTTTCTCGCCGAAGCGAGTTGTACCTCATTACTATCAGGAAAGGCGTCCTTGTAGCTCGGCACCGAATTGATACGATGCCACTGGCGTGGTTTCACGATATTCTCCTGCCCTACAACAGCAGTAGGCGATGGTGCCGATGACACTGTAGCTGAGGGGGGAACTGCCATGGTATCAACGGCAGTTGTATCAGTCTGATTGTCAGTCGATAGGCTACCGTCAGAAGTACCATAGTCATGCGCACAGCGATACAGGGCGAGCACTATCACGATGGCAGTAAAAATGTGTAAATATAGTGTTTTGCTGATTTTCATAGCACAAAGGTACAAATAAATAGTTGAAAGTTGAAAGTTGAAGGTTGAAAAGTTTGCTCAATTTATACTTTTTTTGTACTTTTGCACAAAATATTGAAATGTATCAAAGATAAGTGATAGAGAAGCATATCGTTTTAGAAGACATAGACCCTGTAACCTTCTATGGTGTGAACAACTCACACCTGCAGATGGTACGTTCGCTATATCCCAAACTGCGCATCATGGCACGCGACAACGTAATACGTGTGCTGGGCGACGAGGAGGTAATGTGCCAGTTTGAGGAGGACATAGAGAAAATGCGCCATCACGTGTTGAAATACAACGTCATCACTGAGGAGGACATACTCCATATCACCAAGGGCGAACTTACCAAGTCCGATGTATCAAAAAACGTGGTGGTGTATTCACTTGCCGGCAAACCTATCAAGAGCCGTTCTGCCAACCAGCAGGCACTCATCGATGCCTTCAGCAACAAGGATATGGTGTTTGCCGTAGGACCAGCGGGCACAGGCAAGACGTACCTCTCTATAGCACTTGCCGTAAAAGCCCTCAAGGAGAAGACGGCAAAGAAAATCATACTCTCACGACCAGCAGTAGAGGCTGGCGAGAAACTGGGATTTCTGCCTGGCGACATGAAGGACAAGATAGATCCCTACCTGCAACCCCTCTATGATGCGCTTGAGGACATGATACCACAGGTCAAACTGCAGGACATGATGGACAAGCACGTGATACAGATTGCCCCTCTCGCCTTTATGCGAGGCAGGACACTGAGCGACGCTGTGGTGATACTCGACGAGGCGCAGAATACCTCACCTGCACAGATACGCATGTTCCTCACCCGCATGGGGTGGAACACCAAGATGATTATCACGGGCGACCTCACACAGGTGGATCTGCCCCACGGGGTTAAGTCAGGACTGCGTGACGCCATAGACACCCTGAAGGATATCGACGATATCGCCATCGTGAATTTTAATGACAAGGACATCGTAAGGCACCGCCTCGTCACCAAGATTGTCAACGCTTTTAAGCGAACTGAAAATTGAAAATTGACAAATTAAAATATAAGAACAATGAACAACGCTTTAACATCTACAGAGTTTAAGTTTGCTGGACAGACAGCAGTGTATCACGGAAAGGTGCGTGACGTTTATACCATCAACGATGAAATCATGGTGATGGTAGCAACGGACCGCATCAGCGCTTTTGACGTAATCCTTCCTAAGGGCATACCTTTCAAGGGTCAGGTACTGAACCAGATTGCAGCAAAGTTTCTTGATGCTACGAAGGACATCTGCCCTAACTGGAAGCTTGCAACACCAGACCCACAGGTTACGGTGGGACTGAAGTGCGAGGGTTTCCGTGTGGAGATGATCATCCGTGGCATACTGACTGGTTCGGCTTGGCGCGACTACCAGAAGGGCGTGCGCGAGATATGTGGTGTAAAACTGCCTGAGGGTATGCGTGAGAACGAACGTTTCCCAGAGCCTATCATCACCCCAACGACAAAGGCTGACGAGGGTCACGACCTCAACATCTCCAAGGAGGAAATCATTGCCCAGGGCATAGTGTCAAAGGAAGATTACGAGGTGATGGAAGACTACACCCGCAAACTCTTTGCACGCGGTCAGGAGATAGCTGCCAAGCAGGGACTGATTCTTGTTGACACGAAGTATGAGTTTGGCAAGCGTGACGGCAAGGTGTATCTCATCGACGAGATTCACACCCCAGACTCTTCACGTTATTTCTACGCTGACGGCTACGAGGAGAAGTTTGCCAAGGGCGAGCCTCAGAAGCAGCTCTCAAAGGAGTTTGTGCGCCAGTGGCTCATAGAGCACAACTTCATGAACGAGCCTGGACAGCAGATGCCTGAGATAACTGATGAATATGCTGAGTCTGTGGCAGAGCGCTACATCGAACTCTAC
This sequence comes from Prevotella sp., assembly GCA_017642485.1. Classification (GTDB taxonomy): domain Bacteria; phylum Bacteroidota; class Bacteroidia; order Bacteroidales; family Bacteroidaceae; genus Prevotella. The sequence goes on from JAGCPC010000169.1 coordinate 7,792, forward strand.
GAGCACATCACAGGCGAGAAGTTCGACCGCACTACGGACCAGAGCAACATTGCGGCTCGTATAGAGAAGAACGTCAGCGAGTATCTGAAGACCGTTTAAGAGTTCAAAGGTTCAAAGGTTCAAAAGTTAAGGTTAAGGTTAACGTTAAGGTTTGAAAGTTGAAAGCGTAAAGCCATACAGTGCTGAGGGCGAGAAGAAGGCGCAGGTAGAAGCTATGTTTGACAACATCGCTCCTACCTACGACACTCTCAACCACCGGCTCTCTTGGAACATCGACCGCTACTGGCGAGGCAAAGCCATCAAGGCACTGGGCGCTCACAAACCTCAAAGCATACTTGATGTGGCGACAGGCACTGGGGACTTTGCCATACTGCAGGCACTCCGTCTGAGGCCACAGAGCATCAAGGCGGTGGATATCTCCGAAGGTATGATGGCGATAGGACGTGGCAAGGTGCAGCAACGGGGATTGCAGAATATCATAACCTTTGAGCATGAAGACTGCACCGCACTCTCCTACCCCTCCCACTCCTTCGACGCCGTGACATCAGCATTTGGCATACGCAACTTCCAGAATCTGGAACAGGGACTCATGGAGATGTGCCGCGTGCTGAAACCTGGTGGTATGCTGTGCGTTCTCGAACTCACCTCCCCCGTCAGCACTCCCATGAAGCAACTCTTCGGCATATACAGCCATACAGTGTTGCCCCTCTATGGTCGCCTCATAAGCAAGGATGCGCAGGCATACGACTATCTCAATAAGTCCATCGCCGCCTTCCCCCAAGGCGAAACGATGATAGAGATACTGCACCGTGTAGGTTTTCGTAAGGCTTCGTTCCGTCGTCTCACCTTCGGTATCTGCACCATGTACGTTGCGTGGAAGTAGTTGATAGTTGATAGTTGATAGTTGACAGTTGATAGTTATCGTAGCGAGCATCGCTCGCGTATCGTACAAACAAAGTGAGTAAAATATGAAAAAATTTGGTATAATAGGCTATCCCCTCGGTCACTCGTTCTCACCAGGATACTTCAACGAGAAGTTTCAGAATGAGAATATCGATGCCGTGTACGAAAAATACGAACTGCCCGTCATCACTGACCTGCAGGCAGTACTCGACTACACACCTGAACTGTGTGGTTTCAATGTCACCATCCCCTATAAGGAGAAGGTCATGTCATACCTCGACTACATATCGCCCGAGGCACGTGCCATCGGAGCCGTCAATGTCGTCAAGGTCACACACAGGGATAATGGCACACCACACCTCGAGGGTTTCAATAGCGACATCATAGGTTTTACACGTAGCATACAGCCACTGCTCAATCCCCTCTTCCACAAGAAAGCCCTCGTCATGGGCACTGGAGGGGCAAGCAAAGCCGTAAACTACGGACTGCGCCAGTTGGGACTTGACACACTCCTCGTAAGTCGTTTCCATAAGAACGACACCATCACCTACGAACAGGTCACGCCAGAACTACTCGAGGAGTACACCGTCATAGTCAACTGCACGCCAAAGGGTATGGCACCACACTTCGACGAGTGTCCCAACATACCCTATGAAGCACTTACCACGCGCCACCTGCTCTTTGACCTGATATACAACCCCGACGAGACCCTCTTCCTCAAGAAGGGAAAGCAACAGGGTGCCATAACAAAGAACGGACTCGAAATGCTCCTCCTGCAAGCACAGGCAGGATGGGAAATCTGGAACAAATAAGGTTCAAACGCTCGCTCCGCAAGCTAGTTCAAGAGCTCCTTCGGAGCGGTTCAAGAGTTCAAAAGTTCTCGTTATCGTTTTCGTAGCGAAGCGTATCGTAGCAACGAAGTTGCGTATCGTAGGGGCATCGCCCCGTATCGTAGGGCTGAAAGCCCGTTTCGTAGCGAGCATCGCTCGCGTTTCGTACGAACAAAGTGAGTTAACATGATTTCAGTTGAAGGATTAAAAGTTGAGTTTGGCGTCAAGCCATTGTTCGCGGACGTTTCGTTCGTGATAAACGAGCGTGACCGCATCGCCCTCGTAGGCAAGAACGGTGCAGGCAAATCCACCATGCTCAAAATCCTCGCTGGCATCAAGACACCCACGGCAGGCACCGTCTCAGTGCCTAATGACTGCACCATAGGCTATCTGCCACAGGTGATGAATCTGCAGGATGTCACCACCGTTCGCGAGGAAACGCGCAAGGCTTTTGCCGACGTCGATAAGATGAAGGCAAAAGTTGACAGCCTGCAGAAGGAGATGGAAGAGCGCACCGACTACGAGAGCGATTCCTACATGGAACTGGTGGAACGCTTCACCCTCGCCCACGAACGCTACCTCATGATGGGTGCCGAGAGCAGAGAGGCAGAGATGGAGCGCACGCTGACGGGACTGGGATTCCTGCGCTCAGATTTCGACCGTCCCACCTCGGAGTTCTCAGGAGGCTGGCGCATGCGAATAGAACTCGCGAAGCTACTCCTTCACCACCACGACGTGATACTCCTTGACGAGCCCACCAACCACCTCGACATCGAGTCCATACAGTGGCTCGAGCAGTTCCTTGCAGGCAGTTCGCAGGCAGTGGTGCTCGTCAGCCACGACCGCGCCTTTATAAATAATGTGACCAACCGCACCCTCGAGATATCCTGCTCGCGCGTCATCGACTACCGCGTGAAGTATGATGAGTACGTCATTTTGCGCAAGGAGCGCCGTGAGCAGCAGCTCCGTGCCTACGAAAACCAGCAGAAGGAGATTGCCGACACCAAGGCGTTCATAGAGCGCTTCCGCTATCAGGCAACCAAGGCGGTGCAGGTGCAGCAGCGCATACGTCAGCTTGAGAAGATTGTGCCCATAGAAGTCGATGAGGTCGATAACTCCGCCCTGCGCCTCAAGTTCCCTCCCTGTCTGCGCTCAGGCGACTACCCCGTCATCTGCGACGAGGTGAGGAAGGACTACGGCGAGCACAACGTCTTCCACAACGTCACCCTCACCATCAAGCGTGGCGAGAAGGTGGCCTTCGTGGGCAAGAACGGCGAGGGCAAATCAACCCTCGTGAAGTGCATCATGAACGAGATACCCTTCGAGGGCAACCTCAAGATAGGGCACAACATACAGATAGGCTATTTCGCCCAGAATCAGGCACAGCTGTTGGACGAGAGCCTCACCGTCTTCGAGACCATCGACCGTGTGGCACGCGGTGAGATACGCCTGCGCATCAAGGACATACTCGGCGCCTTCATGTTCGGAGGCGAGGAGAGCGACAAATACGTCAAGTTCCTCTCAGGCGGCGAACGCTCCCGCCTCGCCATGATACGCCTGCTGCTCGAACCCGTCAACTTCCTCATACTCGACGAGCCCACCAACCACCTCGACATGGTGAGCAAGGACGTGCTCAAGGAGGCAATCAAGGCATTCGACGGCACCGTCATCGTAGTGTCACACGACCGTGAGTTCCTCGACGGACTCGTTGACAAGGTCTATGAATTCGGCGGCGGCATAGTGCGCGAACACCTTGGAGGCATCTATGACTACCTGCGCACCAAGAACGCACAGACCATCAGCGAGGCGATACAGACAACCCCACCAGTTCCAACACCAACTACGTCACCAACACCTCCTCCATCCCCTACTCCCTCTCAACCTTCCTATGCCGAGCGCAAAGCCGAGCAGAAGAAGCAAAACAAAATAGATAAAAAACGTAAGCAACTCGAAGAAAAAATAGAGAAACTCGAAGCCCGCAAGGCAGAACTCGACAGCCTTCTCATGCTGCCTGAAAATGCCGCCAACATGCAGATGGTCAACGAATACACCGACCTGCAAACAGAACTCGACAAACTCGAAGAAGAATACTTTAATAACATATAACGAAACAGTGCTTTGCACTTACGAAACGCTTCGCTACGAAACGCACCTTAAAGGTGCTACGAAAACTTTCGAACTCTTGAACTAGCTCGCACCAGCGAGCGTTTGAACCAGCGAAGCGACTTGAACTTTTAAACTCTTGAACTTTTGAACCATTAAGATATGCCACTACGACTCCCCGATAACCTACCCGCAATAAAGCTGCTCGAAGACGAGAACATCTTCGTCATCGACGAGACACGCGGTCACTCACAGGACATCCGTCCCCTCAAGATCGTCGTACTCAACCTCATGCCCCTGAAGATAACCACCGAGACAGACCTCATACGTCTGCTCTCCAACACCCCCCTGCAACTTGACATCACCTTCATGAAACTCAAGTCGCACACCTCCAAGAACACCCCCGTGGAGCACATGCAGCAGTTCTACATCGACTTCGACGAGCTGCGCCAACGCAAGTTCGACGGCATGATAGTCACCGGAGCGCCCGTTGAGGACATTGCTTTCGAGGACGTCACCTACTGGGAGGAAATCACCGACATCTTCGACTGGGCACGCACCCACGTCACCTCCACCCTCTACATCTGCTGGGCGGCACAGGCAGCCCTCTACCATTTCTATGGCATAGAGAAGCACCCGCTCCCCATGAAGATGTTCGGCATCTTCCCCCAGACCATCAACCCCGATGAGGCAAACAAACCCCTCTTCCGCGGTTTCGACAACGTATTCAACATGCCACAGTCACGCCACACCGAGGTAAACTCCGACGACATACGCGCCGTCAAGGACATCACCGTCCTTGCCGAGTCACCCCTCTCAGGCGTAGGCATAGCCATAGCACGTGATGGCAGGGAAATCTTCGTCACAGGTCATCTGGAATACAACCCCGACACCCTCGACACCGAGTACAAGCGTGACATGGGCAAGCGCGACGACGTTTCCATGCCCGTCAACTACTATATCGATGACGACCCCGCCAAGGGTCCCAACGTCACATGGCGTGCCCATGCCAACCTCTTCTACCACAACTGGATCAACTACTACGTTTATCAGAAGACTCCATACGACATCGACCAGATAAACTGATAAAAATCAAGGCGAAAGCACCCTGTTTGTTAATAAACGCTAAAAACAAGAAAACTTTCAACTTTCAACTTTCAACATTCAACTTTTATTAGTACCTTTGCACTCGCAAATCCGGAAAGCATGCACCCTTAGCTCAGTTGGTAGAGCAACTGACTCTTAATCAGTGGGTCCAGGGTTCGAATCCCTGAGGGTGTACAAAGAAAG
>JAGCPC010000170.1 GCA_017642485.1 Prevotella sp.
CGACAACGGTATATTTCTGTGAGAAGTCACGCTTGATGACCTCGCCACTGCCATCCTTCATCGTCATGTAGCCTGCCAGGGTGAAGTCGCCCGTCTTGCCTGCCACAAACTCATACGTATTGTTGCGCAGGTTCACCTGTCTGCCACCTATGTATATCTCCGGCTGCTGTGTGGTATCAATTGCCGCCATCACTATCTGTGCAGAGAACTTATCACCTCGCACCACAGTCTGGGCATTAGGTATCACGAAGGCAGAGAGTTTGTTGACGCGGATATCCTTAAGGTCGATATTGCTCACAAGGGTGTGGAGCACCTCTCCCTCAGCATAGCGCACGTCATTCTGCAATTTAGAGAGCAGAGTGACGGCAGCTGCCACTGGCATATCCTCGAACATATACTCCTGCCAGCCCTTGCCCAGTGCCTTAGCCTTTGGCGACACCTCAGTAGAGAGATTGTCATTGATGATCTTCTGCAGGCGTTCATCATTGAGGAGCTTTATGCAGTTGGTGCGATAGTCCTCAATCATCTTCTGCAGCTTAGGTCCCTTACCCCTACCTGGCGAGAGCATCACCTGAGAGGCAGCCTCAAGGTCTTCCCTATTCTGTATATTGTGTACATCGCCTTCCTTACCGTCAGCCTCCTTTACTATTGCGACCTTCAGTTCCTCGGCAAAGTTGTAGAGCTCGTCACTCATTTTCTTGACCTCCTGCGCCTTGGCATACCACTGACGTGTCTTCTGTGGATTTGCCTTCATCTGAGTGTCAAAATCCATGTATATGCCGTTGTTCTCCTTTGTCGCATTATCCGTAGAGCGTGACAGTCCCTCCTCTACAATGGAGAAACCGTTGAGCACCTCTGTAGAGACGTTCATTGCCAGCAGCGCCATCAACACCACATACATGAGGTTGATCATCTTTTGGCGGGGAGATATCGGTTTTTTCTTTATTGCCATATATTAAACGCTAACGTTAACGATACGCTGCGCTACGATACGCGACTATGCCGCTACGATACGCCCTAAAGGGCTACGATACGCTACGCTACGATAACTGTGAACTGTGAACTATGAACTGTGAACTGCCTATGCCTTCGGCATATTAGTCGTCATTGCCTCAATCATACGTGCATAGATAGCATTGAGTTCCTTAATCTTATCAGCCATTATCTGTGTCTGCTCGTTGATAGAATCCTGTGTGGTAATCTGTTGTGAAGCAGACTTGAGTTGCATCTCATATACACGTGCTATACCGGTGAGTGTGCGATTGAGGTTCTCCATCTCCTCACTGTCGGTAGCCAGACGTGCACTGAGTTGCTCCACCTTCTGCAGTGTTTCGTTAAGCTGTTCGAGACGTTCTACGTATGCAGTAGTAGCAGCCTCCATAGCCTCTGCTGTAGCAACAGATACGGCAGGAGCAGGAGCTCCGATAGAAACCACTCCCCTACTCTCTCCTGCATCAGGCAGAGCGGACGTTTCTTTCTCAACCTCAGGCTCATTGAACTTGATAGGTTCTGCTGGTTTGTTGTCATTTGCTTCACTGTGTATAGGCATGTCGCTTGTCTCACTGTGTATAGGCATACTGCCATTGCCAATAATAATGGTACCACCAGGAACCATTGCTGGCTGAGATGTTGCTACGTCAACAGGTTGTGCCACCGCTGCAGCAACAGCAGGCTGTGGGTGTTCCACGGGTTCTGCAAAGGGAGCCTCAGCCACCTCTTCTATCACCTCGTCAGACATGTGGTTGTCCAGTGTCATATCGATAGTTGACTTGTCAAACGGACGGTCAAAGGCTGAGATGAAGAACACAAACACCTCCGTACCCATACCGATAAACAGCATGAGGTTGGCACCTGGTAGGTGAGTCAACTTAAACAGTGTACCAAGTATTACCACTGCTGCACCCCATGAGTAAGCGTAATTGAGGAATGTCTGTCCTGGTACGCTATCCATCCACTTCTGCATGAAGTAGATAAAGTTTATTTTACTATATTTTGTAGGCACCGTTAGTTAATTTTGAATTATGAATTATGAATTATTTTGAACTATCTCTTCTTCCTTCCCTTAGCATTCAAGCTGGCAGAGCTTGCCAAAGAGCGTACGCAGCGGAAACCTATATAGGAGCGTGGTTGGTTCTGGTATTCCCATGAGCGCCATGCTGAGCGGATGTAGCTCTCGGGGTCCTTCCACGAACCGCCTCTCACACTCTTTTTCTTCAGTCTGTAAGGGTCTTCCTTGGCAGCCTTATACTCCAGCTGAGGGTTGAAGTCGTTCATTGCCTCCACACCAGCCTCGGTATATATGGTGGAGGTCCATTCTGCCACATTGCCTGCCATATCGTAGAGGCCGTTGCTATTGGCAGAGTATATACCTGTCTTTGATGTTATCAGATTGCCATCCTTGGTGTAGTTGCCGCGATCAGGTTTGAAGTTGGCATAGAAACATCCATCGCCGTTCTTCACGTCTTGGTTCTCCCAAGGAAACTCCGTGCCGTCCTTGCCACGTGCCGCATACTCCCACTCAGCCTCTGTAGGCAGGCGGTAGCGCTGTATGTAGCGTGCTGCACCAGCCAGTCCCTTTAGCAGGTAGTCGGTGCGCCATGCACAGAAGGCGTTAGCCTGTTCCCATGTGACACCCACCACAGGATATTCGTTGTACGTGGGGTTAGAGAAGTAGTTGCGGAGGTACATCTCGTTGTCGCTGTTGGTGAAGTCGTTTACCCAGCAGGTGGTGTCAGGATATATATTAACGATGTACGTATTAAGGAAGTCCCATGGACCAGACAGCGGACGGTTGATAGTCTCGCGTACTATCCTACCCTCATCGTCGATATATGCAGTATCCTTGGATATCATCACCACCTCCTGCTCATTCACAGCATGGTCGGTATTGAGGTCACGCTCAGCTGCCACAAGGCGGTTACGTCTGAGAGCTGCCGTCACATAGTCATATATCTCGTAGCGATAGTTCATCTGACTGGCATCGAGTGCCTTCTCTCCCGTCACGGGGTTGGTTATGTAAAGGCTCTCAATGGCACGCTGCTCATCCTCGTTGGGTTTGCGTGGCAGATTCTTCTTCCAGTTGAGGTGAGGAGTCACAGGGTCACCATTCTTGTCCTCTGTTATCATGTATGTCTCATCGCCGCCGTATGCAGGGTCTGCAAGACGAGTACGCAGAATGCTGTCGCGCACCCACATCACAAACTGGCGGTACTTTGCGTTTGTCACCTCATACTCATCCATCCAGAAACCATCGACAGAGATGTCCTTCGTAGGCGTGATCTTGCCCCACAGGGAGTCTTCCTTCTCTATACCCATCTTGAGGAATCCGCGGTTTATCAACGTCATGCCGTAAGGCGTAGGCTCCTGAAAACCTCTGCCCGTGCTACGTCCCGTCACCTCTCCGCCTTGCGATGTCTGCGACAGCTTACCGCCAAAACAGCTGGTAAGCATAAAAAGGATAAAGAGCAGACTTACCCCCAGCCCCTCTCTGTGAGAGAGAGGAGAGATATGTGCTATCTTTTTCAATTTTAACATCATATATTATTTCTATTGTTTTTTTTTCGTTATGTCGTTATTGCGATATGTCGTTATCACGTTATGTCGTTATTACGAGATTTTTGTAGTTGTCCCCCCTCTCTCCAAGAGAGGGGTTAGGGGTGAGTCTCCCTTACAGCGTTCTCGTCGTCTGGTGTCGGTTCTTGCCCTTCTTTGTGAGTTCTATGTCCGTCTGATATCCCACGAACAGTTCATGTGTACCATTCTTGAGGTCTATGCCGTTGGTGTAAAATTCATATGAATATCCCACCACCACGCCGTGGAAATTGGCTCCCAACAATGCTGTCACCGAGTTTGTAGGGCTGTATGTCACGCCTCCGTAGAACATTCTGTTGTCATACGTGTATATCAACCTTCCCGTCACGTCGCCTCGGTATGTCACCCCATCAGTGCGCACTATCGCCGACGTAGAGACCTTGAACAGAGGGTGACGCAACTGAAAGTCCACGCCTCCATGCAAGTACCATGTCGCTGCCACGTCATACTTATACACCTCTCCCAGCTTCACCTGCGGACTTGTCACGTGTTGTCCTGACACCCCCACATACCAGTTTGCCCTTTGGTAGAGCAGTCCCACGCCCAGGTCCAGTGCATTACCATCCACGTCGCTCTTAGTTTTAAATACGGGGTCATCAGTATCTATCACATCGACCTTTGAACCCTCAAACTTCATATTGAGCAGTCCAGCCTGCACACCTACTGACAGCCATCCACCACCCAGTTGCTTACGCAGGGCATACTGTGCATCGATTGTCTGGCGCGTGTGAAGTCCCGTCTTGTCGCTCCACAACTGCAGTCCCACACCGTGTACGTTGTTTATGAAATAAAACGGCATGTCGCCTGAGATATATGCCGTCGTCGGTGCATTTTCAAAACCCGACAGAGCCATAGCGTATGCTCCCGTCACATTGATCTTCGACTCCTTGCCCGCCGCAGCAGGGTTATATGCCGTCTGCATGTCAAAGTAGTGCGAGAAGTACGCATCATACTGTGCCCCAGCCCTCTGCGAGACCAGTGCTACCAAGGCTGTCAGTATGATAGCTTTACACTTCATCACACCTTAACAAACGCAAAAGGAACGCAATTATTTCACGTTCCTTTTGCTTGTATTGTTAAAAACTCTTAAATAAACTTCACTCGTTACAGTCTCACTCCCAAGGATGCGTTTACGTACCAATCGTTCAGGCGACCGCTTATATTGTCGAGTTTAAATCCGAAACTGTTAAACTGTCCATAGGCATTGATAAACATGCGGCTATTCCATTCGTAGGTCACTGACAGGCGAGCATCGTAGCTCAGTTTTATGTTCGAGTTCTTGCTGACGATATGGTCCTTCTCTGCCTCCCTGATACGATAATCCTCATCAGGCATCTCAAAGAATTCTTCCCAACCGCCTTGGTCCACCAGATCCTTCAGGTTGGAGTCATAACGCCATATCTTATGGTGGTTGTAGAAGGTCAGCATCGGTATCGCCATAGCACTGATAAGCAGTCCCTTAGCAGGCACCCAGTTGTATATATATCCCACGCCGACGCTTATCTGGTCTGACCTTATCGCACCTATATCCCCCATCAGCAAGATGAGGTCGGCATTGATATTCTCATCATACTCCGTTGAGGAATGGGTGTACATGCCACCAACCATCAGCGACCCCGAAGAGCGTTTCTGTATCACGCTCTGGTCGTAGGCAGCAGCATACGAACATTTCTTATTGAAAAGGTAATAGCCATCGAGAAATAGCACACGCGTCTTTATAGGGCTACTTAATTCTATGGTACCATTGTACTCCATAGGAGCAAAGACTGGGTTGCCAGCCTCGTCAAACTCCATCAGTGCCATTCCTTTCATACGCACCTGTGGCTCATCATTATCAAACCAATGGATGCGCAGGTTCACTCCATAACTGCCACCTGTGGCACCCAAGGTGAGTATGCGTCCCTTGTCGCCACCCACGTTCCAAGAGTAGCCCAAGCCATAACCCCTATATCCTGCCCATACACCGAGATACGTAGCAGGATTGGTCTTGATGCGTGGTTCCCAAGTCAAATCGTCACGCATGAAGGGCAGACTCTCCTCTGCATGAGGTATTGAGGAGTTCATCGATAGCGACGACTGATTGACATTGCCTCTCAGTATCACCTGCCAGGGATGCTTCGGAGCTTCAATATAGCGGGGATCCAGACCTTTCACCGACATTGAATCGATAAATGTTCCCACCTTACCTATGAAACCTGCCACAGCTGGTATCACACCGCCACCCGCCACGCACGGAAGTACCATGCACAGCGACAGGAGAAGGGCTATGCCATATCTTTTCTTCAATTCGTCCATTGTCTATAGCAGTTATGGTAAAGTCCCGTTTTTATCCAGATAATCGTACAGATTGATAGTCCCCGTCTCCTCTTTTATATTGAGTGCAGGAACATATTCCTCCATTCTCGTGGTGCCACTCGTCTTGTCAACATAGAAGTTTACCAATGCCCCCGTATAGCTGCGGAATACCACCTGATAGGTTGTGTCGGTCTCCTCACCCATCTCTATGCCCATGATAGAGGGATTGTCCTCTGCTGCGCTCCAGTCATACGCACTATGGCAGTAGTTGTTCACACCTTCCAATGCCATATCCGAGGTTATTTCGGGCTTATTCTCACTGTGGCCACAAGAGCAGGCAAATAGCGCTACTCCCCATAATAGCGCTACGGCTATTATCCATCTACAGTTTCTTGTCATTCCAATCATACTGCAAAGTTAATAAAACGAGTGCAAAGGACAAAATAAATTCGAATTTATTTTTATTTATACTATAGCTATATCAGGGCTTGGTTCAGGCATAGCTGTGCATGCCACCAAGCAGGTAGTTTACACCAAAATAGGTTATGAGAACACTGAGAAAGGCTACTATAATATAAATATGGTACGCACGAGGATTGCGGAAGATTGTCAGCGACTCCCTGTGCATGGGCACGGCATATACGAGCATGGTGATGAGTGCCCACGTTTCCTTAGGATCCCATTGCCAGTAAGAGCCCCAACTGACGTTTGCCCACACTGCTCCGATGAAGATGCCGATGGTGAGCAGGAATACTGCTGGATAGAGTAGCAACTGAGACAGGGCAGTGGTCTGAACTATGCGCTGTTGCTCTCCCTTGTGGATAAGCCACAGTGCCTGAATGCCCAGCAGCGCCTGCAGAGCAAACAGGGAGTAGGCACACATTACCACCACGACGTGCACAGAGAGCAAGGGTGACTGGAGCACTGGCATCATCTGCGTGATCTGCGGGGTGCCACTGGCTATCATTGCCACAAGGAGACAGAGAGATGCCACCAAGTTTCCGAAGCCCAACAGTATGCGGAACTTCCTTCCGAGCACAAGTGTGATGATGAGTATTGCCCACGCCATGAAGAGCATGGTTTCATAGCCATTGCTGAGTGGCACATGTCCGCCTATCCACCAGCGGAGGGCGAGGAGCAAGGTAAGGTAGACGAGGAAAATAGTTGATAGTTGACAGTTGATAGTTGACAGTTGATAGTTGAAGTCCTGCACTACGCAGAGCAGGAGTGACAGAGCGAGAAAGAGAAACACCATCCACCTTTGAGCTGCCAGATGATTATAGAATATCTCTGCCTTGGTGGTGTATGAGGAAGGAAGCACATCGCCCACCATTTCGCGCTGGAAGAGTTTTATCTTTGCTACTATCTCCTTTGCGCGTGCACTCTGTCCTGTGACGATGCTCTCCGTGAGGAAGTCCATAGACTGTTTTATGAAGAACTGCTCCTTGACGGGTATCTCTTCGGGCATACTGTGGCTGCCTGGCTCGTACCAGCGTACGCCGTCTTTCAGACGGTAAGGAAACATGCGCAACATCTTGCCCATGTAGAACATCATCACCACGTTGTACTTCTCATCGGCCTCGAGCAATGCCCTGGCGTCACCATCGTATTTGCCTTGGCGAGCCTGTTCCACTACATTCTTAAGTTTGTATTCGTTGTAGGTATCAATGAAGTCGGCGAATGATGCCCAGCTGCTGTCTATGCCAAGCATATGCTGCACCTCGCTACTCTTTATGCGTATCAGTTTCTGGTGCTCCCATGGCGAGTAGTATATCATCCAACTGACAAACACCTCGTCAGCCGTATAGCCCTCCCACGAACTCTTGCCTGACAGTTTGGTGAGGAAATCAGTCGCTACGGTGTTGATAGGACATATACGGTCATTGTACAACACGTTTATCTCGCCTATCCTATGGGCTATATCCTCATCAACAACGGGTAGGGGCTGAGCCTTTACCGAATTGAAAATTGAA
>JAGCPC010000171.1 GCA_017642485.1 Prevotella sp.
ATGTCCGTCCAGCACCACGTCGATTCCTCTGGTGGCAGCCACCAACCCGTGCGAGTCCACATTTCTCTTTGTCTTATCTTCGCCTAAGTGCGACAGCACTATAACGTAGTCCGCTCCTGCCCTGCGTGCAGTGTTGACGGCTTCCTGCACTTGGGCATACACATCCACGTGCTGCAAGTCATAGAGCAAAGTGCCTGTGTCATCATAAAAAGCGTATGCCTCCGACTCCATAGTGCCCGGGGTGGTTACACCCACGAAGGCTACACGCCTGTCGCCCATAGTCTTTATGGTATAGGGAGAAAAAACATTGCGTCCTGCACTGATGTCATACAGATTGGTATTTACCACAGGCGTAGCCATGCGCCTCAGCAACTCAAACATACGAGGTGTGCCATAGTCAAACTCATGATTGCCCAGTGTTACGGCGTCATACCCCACAGCGTCCATTATGTCGATGATATACTGTCCTTTCGATATAGCACCTGGTGTGCCACCCTGTATAAAGTCGCCGCTCGACACTTCTGCCACGTATGCCGTATCTGCAATGGCGTTACGCAGCCCCGCTATCTTGGCGTAGCCGTCAATAGCACAGTGTACGTCGTTATCATAGAGTACTACGATGCTCCTTCTGCTGCCAGATGGCTGTATTGCGCTGACTCGCACTGTCCATGCCAGCATGACGCACGCCGATATCGCTATTAACAGTCTTTCTTTCATCGTTCACTTTTTCACGAACGTCTTTCCGTTCCACTGATACCTCACCTTGTACTTGCCGCCGTCAGGCTTATTTGCCACGCCCATTATGCCCTTGCGCGTGAGGGTGTAGATGAAGTGTGCGTCAATCTCAGGTCCTTCCATGCCGTAGTCACTGTTATAGACTATCTCCATCCGCCTGGTATCAGCATCATACAGGAATAACGACAGACCGTCGTACTGTCCCACATACGCCACGCCGTCCCTGTAGAAGTGGCTGATTTCTGCCACCATCACGCAGTTGCTGTCCTTGCACGCCCAACAACGAAACTCCGACGTACCCTTGTGCACGTAGCCATCCTCGCTGTCTTGTTCCACGTAGGTCATGTAATCCTTGCGTTTATTTACGCTGAATCTGCCTTTCGTCTGCTCCCCCCTCTGATTTCTCTCCCAGTCCTCGCCGACGTAACTTATCCATTCGCCAGGTGCTTCCCTGTTGCAGATGGCTGTCACGAAATCGGCTATCGTGGGTTTTGCGCCTTGAAAACTCACAGGAAAACTGAAGTCCAGTTCCTCCGCATGTACTGCCACTGTCATGAGCAGCAGAAGGGATATGTTCAAAAGCCTTCTCATTTCTCTGTCAGTTTGCGTACCTCTTCAGTGAGATACGGTTTCATTGTCTTGTAAGGTATGGTATCGCCCGGCATACCAGCGGCATAGGCGGCTATCTCATATTGCTGGTATATCAGTACAAAGCCCTCTTCCGTCATGTACGGCGGTGTCTTGGGCAGCGGTATGCTGCTTGCGTTCTTAACACCCTGCACGCATTTCATCAGTTCATCATCCGTCTTTGCATTGAAATAGTCCTTCAGCATCTCCTTCACCACGTTCTTCACACCCGTAGTGCCGTCCTTGCTCACCATGTCCCAGGTAAGCCTCTTGCCGTCAGCCTTGCTGAAGGTGGCACCCATCTCTTTTGACAGCGGATGCGCACCTCCCATGTCTATGTCTATGGTCAGCCCGTAGGTCACCACCTTGTCCGTTTCGTATATCTTGTCCATACGTGCATAGTAGCTCAGCTCCGCATAATCGGGCACTCCCTGTGAACTGATACTGTTCAACTTATCAACATACAGGTTGCCGTAATGACCCACAACTGCTCCCATGTCTTCCTTGTCACCGTCAAACGTACCACCGAGGCTTTCATCAAGCCATTCCAACACAGCGTGTCTCACGTTCTTTTCAGGCACCATCGCAACGATGTCGCTCGTCACATCGGAACCAGCGAACGAGAAGGTGACGCTGTCACCAGCCACCAGTTCTGTTTCCTCCACTGGACCATTGGCATTCACTGGCGGACGGTACTGTCCTGCTGCCAGTGCCACTACCGAGCACAGCGACACGAATACTGACACCGCAATGCCAAACACGCTGCCTGCTATGCACCAGCCGCGCTTCACTATAACTGAGGTGACAACATGAGCCACCTGAACCAAGAACATCGCACACGCACCAAGTGTTGCAATGCCTATCAAGTCCTTACTCTCATTCATCGTGGCAATGACACCCACAATGCAAAATACTATAAATAAAATCATAGACACTGCCCACAAACGGGAAAAGATGGTTAGCTTATTTTTTGTTGACTCTTGCATAATTATTTCTGTATTGTTCCAAGGTAATCCACTATCTCTGCACAACCCATGGGAACGGGCATACACTCAGACCTACTACTTATGGTGCCACCCTCAAACTCGCAACGGAACGACCATGAAGGCGGACCGCCCATCAGATGCGGTGCCTTATCGAAGGCAGGCTGCTCCTCATAGATGTTCAGACACTGGTAGAGCTTCGACTGCTCAGCTATTTGGCGTATCTTGTCGGAAACATCCTCACCTACCTCCTTGTCCGCCTGCTGTGTCCAGTCGGCAAGATACTTGCTTTCTTCCTTGCTGTTGAGCATCCACTTGCCATCCTCATTGCGTGTCAGTGTGATGAGCACTTCCGTGGGTCGAGACGAGCCATACTCCCTGTATTCAAACTTCACCAGTGCTCCTTCGGGCATGGTCCTCTCCATCGCCTCACGTCTGCGCTTCAGCTGAAGCTCGCAATAGCTCGTCATGATGTCATAGCGTGGGTGTATGCTCTGTATAAACGTCTCTGCCCAGTGGCGGCAGTCGTACAGTCGGCCGATGTCATAGCCTTTCTTCTTGAGCTTCTCCCACACCTCATCGTCAGGTATGAAGCAGTTGTCCATCACCCACAGGGCATCACCCACGATCTTGTTGACACGTGCGGTGTCTTGGGCATACTGCTCATCGCTCTTACCGAGAATCTCTTGGCAGTAGCGGCTCGCCTCAATGTCGTCGAGCAGGAAGGTGGGCACCTCGCTCTTCATAGCCTTCTCGCCTCTCTCCATCGCACCGACCAGTTGTAGCATCAGTGCTTTCTGCTCCTTCTTTGAAGCAGAGAGAACAGGCGCTGCTGACACTATCGCCAGCAGCGCCACTATTATGATATGTTTGCTATTTGCCGTCATATCTCACCTTGCGTGCTCCCGTATTGCCCATTGGCAATTGGAAGTAGTATTTTTTTCCCCAAGTGTTTCCTGAGCGTGGTTGTACAAAGTCCCAGCGCTCAAGCATCCAGTCATCACCTCTCTTGTACAGGATGCCGACCACCTGTGTACGTAGTGTTATGCGGTAAGGCCATTCAGCCTCTTTGGCTATTGCCCAGTCATCAGAGAAGAATACCACTTTGTGTATATTTTTGTCTGCGAAGTTCTTCTTTGCGAGACCCAGAACCATCTGTGTAAACTTAGCATCCTTTTTCAGTGTCTTTGGCATGTCCTGCAGGCCGTAAGACTCAGTCTTGGCTTCTGACATGATTTCTCTGCGTGCCTTGGTCAGGGCGTTCCACTTTCTGGTAAACTGCTCATAGGCATCATCCTTGGGATTGCCAGGGTGCTCGGCAAGTTTATTCATTGCCATCTCTGCCATTTCATAGCATGTAGCGGCATTGATAGGGTCGCTGGCACGTGAAGCTTCTGTCTCGTCAATCAGTTTGTCAGCCACCGTCATCAGTACTTCAAAAGGTGTAACGGTGTAGAGCAGTTCCGTCAGGCGCTCAGCCTCTTCTCCCGTTACCTTAAGCATGTTGGCAGGTGTATCAATGAGGTAGTGCTCGCTATCAATTTCCTTTGATGACGTGTTAGGGCCTATGGATACTCCGCCAAAGGTGAAGCGGTCTAACATAGTAAGAGCATCGATGAAGCCTCTTACAGGCACCTCACCCTTTAGGTCAGCAGCAAATCGAGCCATGTTTGCCCACAGTGTCATGTATCCGCGTGGCACCATGTCGCCTGACTCACCGCCATTGGCATAGATATATCCTATCTTAGATTGGTCTAAGAATTTAAACGCTGCTTTGTAAAAAGACTTACGCATGTTCTTGTGGAATTGGCTATTCTGGTCTGTGTCCATGTAGTACCACCATCCGTTGTCATAGTAAGGCGACAGATACACACTTGGCAGGTGTTCGTAGCCTGCATGCACGTTCATCACCGGACGAGTATATCCCTCAAGCACCGTACTGTTTGATGCCTGGGGGTCAGCAGCCTTAGCCTTCTTGCTGGGCTTCCATGTGCGATTGTATAGAGCTTCGTTCTTTGCTCCTTCAATCTTGTCCTTTGCCTTCTTCTCTGCCTTTTTCTTGGCATCGTCCATGGTGTCGTTAGCCTTGTCTGTCACCTTCTTAGAGGCCTTGTTTACAGCATCACCTGGTGCATCCGTCACCTTCTTTGTTACTCCGCCGAGCTTATTCTTGGCCGACTTGGTGATAGAACCAAACTGTGCATTTGCACTGACCGTCATCATGCCGACGAGCATGGTCAGTACCGTTCTCATCATAATTTTTCTCATAGTGTCATTTTTTTAAAGGTTAGTATTATGGGTTTTAGTGAAAATCTATTTAATTAAGTTTCCAAGGATGTCCCTCGTCAGTTCGCGAGTTATGGTACGTGTGGCAGCACTCGTGGCATTCTTCACTACACGCTGCTTGGTAGAGGTGCGCCTCTTCGTCGTCTTGCCCGATATCTTGTCCGATACGTATGTACCCACGAGGAGGGCTATGGTAGAGGTGATGGCAGTCATCACCGCCTTTATCACCTTACTTATTATGCCAGGCTTCTTTGAAGTTTTCTCAGCCTTTGGCTCCTCCTTCTCGTTCTCGTTTTCGCTTTTGTCAGGGTTAGGGTTATCGTTAACGTTATCGTTTTGAGCCTCAGCCAGCAACTGCTCAAACGCACTTTCCCTGTCAACTGTGGTGTCGTACTTTCCGTATATGCGGCTCTGTTTGATTATGTCGAGGCGCTGTCCCTCGGTTATGGCACCTATCTGTGAGAGTGGGAAGAGTATCTTTGCCCTTTCTACTACAGCAGGAGCGCCCTTCTCGTCGAGGAAGCTCACCAATGCTTCGCCCGTCTCGAGGTTCATTATCGCTTCGTCAGTCTTGAAGTCAGGGTTAGGACGGAAAGTGTCAGCAGCCGTCTTCACCGCCTTCTGGTCTTTCGGCGTATAGGCTCTGAGGGCATGCTGTATGCGGTTGCCGAGTTGTCCGAGTATGTTTTCTGGTATATCCGTAGGACTCTGTGTGATGAAGTATATACCCACACCCTTCGAGCGTATAAGGCGGATGACCTGTTCTATCTTGTCGAGTAGCGCCTTCGATGTACCATCAAACAGCATGTGTGCCTCATCAAAGAAGAACACCAGTTTTGGTTTCTCCATATCGCCAACCTCGGGTAGGGTGGAGTAGAGTTCGCTCAAAAGCCACAGCAGGAAGGTGGAGTACAACTTCGGCTGCAACATCAGTTTGTCAGCAGCCAGCACGTTCATCACGCCCTTGCCGTCCTCCACCTGCATGAGGTCGAAGATGTCGAATGATGGTTCGCCGAAGAACTTGTCGGCACCCTGGCTCTCCAATTGCAGTAAGGCACGCTGTATGGCACCCACCGACGCAGATGATACGTTGCCGTATTTTGTGGTATATTCCTTGGCATTCTTTGATACCCAGTCGAGCATGGCTCTCAGGTCTTTCACGTCAATGAGCAGCCAACCCCTCTCATCGGCTATGCGGAACACGATATTCAGCACCCCCTCCTGTGTCTCGTTCAGTTGCATCAGGCGTGATAGTAGCATCGGTCCCATCTGTGATATCGTGGCACGCATGGGGTGCCCCTGTTCGCCATAAACGTCGAAGAACCTCACGGGACAGGGCTGGAACTCTGGCTCATCGATGCCAAACTCACCCTTACGTTTCTCTATAAATCCACTCATCTTGCCAGCCTGTGATATACCGCTGAGGTCGCCCTTCATGTCGGCCATGAAGCAAGGCACACCTTGCTGAGAGAATGTCTCAGCCATCACCTGCAGCGATACCGTCTTGCCCGTACCCGTAGCACCAGCTATCAGTCCGTGGCGGTTGGCCATCTTACTTGTTATACAGAGATTACCGTTTTCTGAATGAGCTATATACAGCCCGCGTTCCTTATCGTACATTGAAGTTATAGGTTAGAAATGATAAATTATAGATAATAGATAATAAATAGGTTGTCATTTATTTTGTTCGACATGTGCAAAATTATAAAAAACGTATGGAATGCACAAATATTTTTATAAAAAAATCATATAATCCTTTGGTCTGTTGATAATTTCTTCGTATTTTTGCAAATGATGTATAAACCTATTCTATTGCTAATCAGTTTTTTGCTCTGCACAGTTTCTTTGTCAGCAGAGGACGGTTTGCCGATTATTGAAATTAAGGCAGACAGGACGATGATATACCCCCAGCGAATGGAACTGGCGGGTGAGGAGTCGCTGATGGATGTTCTCCAGATGGTGCCCGACCTGATGATTGCTGGTTTTGAGGATGTCATCTCCAACTATAACTTACGCATTGACAATGCCCCGGTCAATGGTGACACGAGGTTGATCATCTCGCAGATTAAGGCAAAGGATATCACCAAGATACAGGTTTGTGACAACACTGGTGTGGCGAAGGGAACCATAGGAATGGGCAGGGTGTTGGATATCAACATGAAGATGCCTGAAAAGTGGAGCGGTTTTGTGGAAGGACAAGGAAATTCTGGTAAGAATGCTGAGGGCATAGGCTCAGTGAATGCTCTGTATGGAGGTAGGAATACCGACCTCTACGCCAATGCTTCTTATCGTCATAATGAGGGGGATGAGGAGTATCTGACGCTTCACATGACAAACCGCTTTGATGAGCGTAACAAACTGCTGACCTATTTCACTCAACAGTATCTGGACCGTCCTCAGGCTATATCACGCAAGGTTATGGGCAGAGCGAGATATTTCCACACCTTCAACGACTTGGGCACTGAACTGCTTATCGGGGTTGGTTATCAGTATGCCAGCGATGCTGTCTTGTCCAAGAAACTGCCATTGTACATAGTGGAGCTTAACACGCCCCTGTTTACCAAACGACTGGATATGATGCTGGGTGTGGAGGGCGACTACCTCATGACCAACGAAAAGGGTACGGACAGGAGTTGGAATACCTTTAATAATGATGTGTATCTGCAGCTTACCTATTCACTGCCTAAGTGGCGACTGACGGCTGGTAATCGTGTGATGTTCTATAACTATAAGTTGTGGGATGCGGAAAATAGCCAGCGACATTCTGACGTTCGCCATAATACAAATGCCTGCGTCATCTATGTGCCAAACAGCAGAAACCAGATACAGTTGGGCTATTATCACAAATACTATAACCCCTCCAGCGATAATTTCTTTATGAATGCCCCCACCATTTCAGACGAGGAATG
>JAGCPC010000172.1 GCA_017642485.1 Prevotella sp.
AGTACTCAACTATTTCCTCAATCGTGCAACCAATGCTTCGGCTGAATCACTTAACTCGAAGATCAAGCAATTTCGTGCACAACTTAGAGGAGTAATCGATGTGGACTTCTTTCTCTACAGGCAATCAATGATATACGGGTAAACACAGGGTTTTACTGGTGACCCGAAAAAGTGCAAAAAAAAATCGCTTTTTTCTTGCATATATTAAGTTAATGTTGTACCTTTGTATGCGGAAATCAAAATTTCCAGGTTTAAGTTTTAAAGTTTAAGGTTTAATGATAATTGCCAAGCGCGCGGACAGATTCTTAACTCTTAATTCTTGACTCTTAACTAAAAGCTGAAGAGCGTTCTTTGACATTGATTATAACACACTTACTGGTCGTACAGAAATGAAATAGTTTACAACTTTTTTGTTGGTTTCAAAAATAATTGTTACTTTTGCAAGCAGAAACAACTATAGTCAACGATGAACAGGCAGACAATAGCACACAAAGCGAAAGATTACTTCAAGACCCAACCTGTTTTGAAGGCATGGTTGTTTGGTTCCTATGCGAGAGGTGAAGAAACTCCTCGCAGTGACATAGATATACTTTTTGAACCAGATCGTTCAGAGAAACCTTTCACTCTGTTTACCTTGGGTGGAATGTACATGGATTTGAAAGAGTTATTTGGCAAAGAAGTGGATCTTGTGGAAAATGGCTCATTACGTCCATACGCAGAAGAAAATGCAAATCGAGACAAAATATTGATTTATGAGAGAACGGGCTCGTGATAAAGGCAGAATACAGGACATCATTGAACATTCGTCCAACGTCGAAGAACTCATGCAAGGGCTCACCTATGACGACTTCCTAAATGACAAACGTACTTACTATGCTGTCATGAAGAATATTGAGATAGTAGGTGAAGCCGCATTCATGCTTACAAAAGCATACAAGGAAAGCCACCCTCAAACACCATGGAAGATTGTAATGGGCATGCGACATGTCTTAGTTCATGTTTATGCCAATGTTGTTTCTACAACATTATATGATACAGCGAAAAGTGACATTCCCATGCTACGTCAACAAGCAGAAAAATACTTGTCAGATACTAACTGGGACGATTGGGAAAATAGTAAAGACTTTTTCGATGAGGTGGAAGATGCCGTATATAGAAAAACCATAGATACAGCCAAGAAAATGAAAGCAAAAGGGTTCTCTACTACAGACATCGCAGAAGTGACGGGACTAAACATCGCTGACATAGAGAAACTATAATATCCCTCCAAATCCTTGCACCTCACGCATAAGTGCAAGGATTTTTTCTGCTCTTTCTTTGTTGATTTCAAAAATAATTGTTACTTTTGCAAGGACTATGCTATTTCAGAAGAACATAATAACTAAATACCTTGCTACGCTGACAACTGACGATACAGACAGAGCGTGGACGAAATATGAGAACTACTTCCTTAATGCGGACATTCAGCAGAATATCCGTCAGTCTAAGGAGGAACAATTTCAGGAGGGCTTCTTGAGGGAACTCTTTGTGAAGGTGCTCGGCTATACTCTGAACCCCTCGCCTGACTATAACCTTATCACGGAGAAAAAGAATGAGACAAACTCCAAGAAGGCTGACGGAGCGATAGAGAAGGACGGACAGGTGATAGGTATCATAGAACTGAAGGACCACAAGACCACTGACCTCTCCAAGGTAGAGCAGCAGGCATTCGGTTATAAGAGTCAGCACCCAGCGGCACGATTGGTCGTTATATCAAACTTTGAGAAGCTTCGCCTGTATATTGACAACTCCGTAGAGTATAGGGAGTGGGATTTGTTCCGCATCACCAAGGAGGAGTTCTGCGAACTCTATCTGTGCTTAGCATGGGAACAGGTGGCAAGTGGCGTTGCAATCAAGATTAAGCAGGAGTCTGTGTCAAGCGAAGACCAAATTACAAAGGCTCTCTACAAAGATTACACCATGTTTAAGCGGGCACTCTTTGCCGATGTAGTAAAGAACAACCCTGCACCTGAAGGCTATGATGAAAAAGACTGGCAACTGCTTATGTTCAAGAAGACACAGAAACTTCTTGACCGTTTGCTCTTCATATTCTTTTCCGAGGACTGTGGACTATTGCCACCAAACCTTATAATGCAGATGATGCAGCGATGGCAGACGCTGAAGGACAACGACTTTGCCCAGCCACTCTATGACATCTTCAAGCAGCATTTTAACTATCTCAACGAGGGCTATGCAGGCAAGCAATACGAGATATTCGCCTATAACGGGGGACTGTTCAAACCTGACGAGGTACTTGACCATATCACCATCTCCGACGAATTGCTTGCTGAGCACACACGTCGCCTGTCCAACTATGACTTCAAAAGCGATGTTGACGTAAACATACTCGGACACATATTTGAGAACTCCCTGTCAGAGATAGAGGAAATAACACAACAGATAAACAGCGGTACAGCTCCGCAAGCATCCAAGCGCAAGCAAGACGGAGTATTCTATACCCCACAATACATTACAAAATATATAGTGGAGCAAACCGTTGGCAGACTTTGTGCAGAGAAGAAACGTGAACTCAACATTAAGGAGGAAGACTATTTCACCGACCAGCGCCGACAGATACAAACCAAACGTCGATTGCTCGACCAACTGGAGCAATACCGTGAGTGGTTGCTACAGATAACCATCCTCGATCCAGCCTGTGGAAGTGGTGCTTTTCTCAATGCTGCTTTGCAGTGGCTTATGATGGAGCATAAACTCATTGACGAGATGAAGGCAAAGCTGACAGGCTCAACCATAGTCTTCTCCGACATAGAGAACAGCATATTGGAAAACAATCTCTTTGGTGTTGACATCAATGAAGAGAGTGTAGGTATAGCCCAACTCGCCCTATGGCTTCGCACGGCAAAGAAGAATCGAAAACTCAACACCCTTAACAAGAACGTCAAGTGTGGCAATTCGCTCATCAGTGACCCTGCCATAGCAGGTGACAAAGCCTTCGACTGGCAAAAGGAATTTCCACAAGTATTTACGAAGGGAGGTTTTGATGTTGTGATAGGCAATCCGCCGTATGTACAATTGCAGAGTATGGGTGAAATGAGCGATGCCTATGCAAAGTGCGGATTTGAGACTTACAACAAGGGTGCAGACCTCTATTGTCTGTTCTACGAAAAAGGATGCAAGCTACTCAAAGAGAAAGGTTTGTTAGGATTTATAGCTTCAAATAAGTGGTTGAAAATAAACTATGGCATCCAACTCAGGAAGTATCTTTCATCAGATATGAACCCTCTGCTACTTGTTGATTTTCCTGGCGTTCCCGTATTTGAAGATGCAACAGTTGACCCTCAGATTCTTATTGTAGAAAAATCAGAATACAAAGGAGAAACCTTTGCCTGCTCTATAAAGCAAAGAATAGAAGATTTAGCACCAATAATAGATGCTAATCAAATTAGTATAACATTCAGTGAAGAGCCTTGGACAATTAGGGATAATCGCATTTCTGCAATACTAAGCAAAATGGATAAATGCGGATTGGCACTTAAAGAATTGCCAATTGAAATCAATTACGGTATAAAAACAGGCTATAATGATGCTTTCTTCATAGATGAAGTGAAAAGGAGAGAAATTGTTGAGGCTGATAAACGCTCGGCAAATCTCATATATCCTTTGCTAAGAGGTAGAGACATTACTGCTTGGACATCAGAGAAGAAACCTCAATATCTAATCTGTACTTTGCCATCATTATCAATAGACATAGATAACTATACAGCAATAAAAGAACACTTGCTTACCTTCGGAAAAGAACGACTTGAACAGACGGGTGCAAAAGGTGCACGTAAGAAAACTTCCAACAAATGGTTTGAAACTCAAGATACGGTAAGCTACTTCAAGGAGTTCTCAAAACCAAAGATAATTTACCCCAACATGACAAAGTACCTTCCATTCTCATACGATGAAAGTGGGGCAGTATGTAATGATAAGGCTTTCTTTATGACATGTAAGGATGGAAGTATCTCTCCTAAATTTTTGTTGGCAGTATTAAATTCTGGACTAATAAAATTGTGGATAAGAAATGTCTGTCCAGAATTAGGTGAAGACCGTAGAGAAGTAAGAAAGGTATATTTTGAGAAGATGCACGTCCCGACAAGTGACCAACAACCCTTCATCGCGCTTGCTGACAAGATGCTCACACTCCACAAAGAACTACAGGAGAAGCGAAACCGTTTTCTTCGCCGACTGAGCGAGAATATAGGAGGAGTGAAGATAACCTCTGCCTTGCAGTCGTTCGACCAAATGACGTTTGCCGAATTCACAAAGGAACTGAAGAAGCAGAAGATACGCTTCTCACTCTCGCAACAGGACGAATGGGAGGACTATTTCAACCAACGCAAGACTGATTGCCAGCAACTCTCAGACCAGATAGCTGAGACTGATAACGAGATAAACCAGCGAGTCTTCGACCTCTACGGACTGACAGACGAAGAACGCAGGATAGTTGTAAAAGGGTAATTAGAAACCAATAAGAAAACAGATAAATATGGCAAGCGATATAGAGAATAATAACGGTGAGATTATCATCTACCAATCAGAGGATGGTAAGATAAGGCTGGATGTTAGGCTGGAAGAAAAGACGGTGTGGCTGACACAGGAACAAATTGCTCAGCTATACGGCAAGGGCAGATCAACTATAACTGAACATATCTCTAATATCTTCAAGGAAGGAGAATTGGAAAAGGAAAAGGTATGTCGGAAATTCCGACATACCACTCAGCATGGTGCTGTAGAGGGGAAAACACAAAGTCAGGAGGTTACGCTCTACAACCTCGATGTCATCATCAGCGTAGGCTATCGCGTGAAGTCTATAGTGGGTACACGCTTCCGTCAGTGGGCTACAGAACGGCTGGCAGAGTATATTGTCAAGGGATTCACAATGGATGATGAGCGCCTGAAAAACCTTGGAGGCGGGGGCTATTGGAAAGAACTGTTAGAGCGCATTCGCGATATACGTTCTTCTGAAAAGGTAATGTATAGACAGGTGCTCGATCTCTATGCTACCAGTGTTGATTACGACCCTCGTACTGATGCATCAAGGTTGTTCTTCAAAATGGTGCAGAACAAACTGCACTATGCGGCTCATGGACATACTGCTGCAGAGGTAATCTATGACAGGGCAGATGCCGACAAACCATTTATGGGACTGACATCATTCAAAGGAGAATTGCCATGTATCAATGATATCAAGATAGCCAAGAACTACCTAACTGCAGAGGAACTTAGGATTCTGAATAATCTTGTATCTGGATATTTCGACTTTGCAGAAACTCAGGCTCTGCGTCATCGCCCGATGTATATGGAGGATTATGTGCGACAATTGGATAACATTCTTTCTGCCAATGGCGATGAACTGTTGGTCGGGGCTGGCACTGTTTCTCACGAAGAAGCGATGGATAAGGCATTGGCAGAATATAGAAAGTTTCAGGTAAAGACCCTGTCGCCAGTGGAGCAAGCTTATCTTGAGTCAATAAAAATGATAGAAGAGAAAACTAAGAGGAAGAGCAAAGAAACATAAAAACTCTATATTATTATGAACAACGAACTGAACTTAAACGATATGGCTATCACCATAGAGGTGGATAGCGGTGTGATAGAGGATGTGCGCAATGGTGAGATAAGGCACATAGCGATAGATATAAACGGGGATAATCAGGACTCGATATTGGAAACTGTTGGGGGGCACTTGGCGCTTACTGTTGACGAATTGCCTGACAAGTATTATGGTTGCTATTATTATAATGATGGGGAGTTTCCGTATAACATCAAGGATAATCTTCTTTTCTTAATCCTCAATAGTGATGAGGGGGATTGCCTTGTTCGTATAATAGATGTAGATGTAGAGGCTACTATGCGCTTTAACTATAATGATGAAAAGGAAACTATGGAGGAAGACCCTGACGGAGAATGCTGCGTGTGGGAGGTGGCTTTCGAGATAGTACCTATGCCTGATGATGCTAAAACGTACTTGATGCGATGGAACCCACAGATAAGTTCTTTCACGGAGAAGGACTATAAGGAATGTCTGGAGGACCTGAATCACGGTACGTTCCGCATGAACTGGAGCATACGTGAATGGGAGGAGGCTCGAAGGGGGGATATGTTCTACATGCTGCGCACTGGTGATGACAAGGCAGGGATAGCATTCCGAGGTCAGTTTCTGTCCGACCCTTATCCTGGTGATGACTGGGCTGGCTCAAATAAACGTAGGATGTATGTTGACATGATATGTGATGCTACGCCAGAGGCTGAGTCAAAGACGTTTATGCCGCTTGAGAAACTACAGGAAGCCATCCCTGAAATAGAGTGGGGAGGGAAAGGAAGTTCTGGCGTTCTATTGCCAGAAACAGTGACGGAGAAACTTGAAGATTTGTGGGAGGAATGAAACCTTATATCATCTGTAGATGTAAATCGAACTTACAAAAAATTTTTGTTAGTTCGACAAGAGGCTAAGACGATGAGAAAAATCGGAATTTCCGATTTTTCTACCAAAGAAACATACGGTCATGATTGCAGATGACAACGAGGGGCAGTAAAGCGATTTTGATGCGAAGTGAAGAAAATTTCAGTCAAAATGATTGCAAATTGAATTATTCTTTGTATCTTTGCAGCAGAATATATAATTAAAAGTTATGGCACAGGTATCAATGACTGTCCGTATGGACGCACAGCTGAAGAAGAAGTTTGATTCTCTCTGTTCACAGTTTGGAATGAGTGCAAATGCAGCAATGAATGTGTTTGCTAATGCAGTGGTGATGTACAGACGCATTCCCTTTGAAATAAAGGCTTCTGAAGAACCTGCTTATAGCAATAAGGGATTGGAGGCTTTTTATGCCCTCAGAGCTGAGGCAGAAAAGAATGGTATGCAGGGTATGACCTTGGATGAGATTAACGAGGAAATAAATAAGGTAAGGGCAGGCCGATAAGTTTGTGATATCATGATATACGCTGTTATAGATACAAATGTTCTTGTCTCAGCCTTGTTTACTTCTAACAAAGATGCTGCTGCTGTAAAGGTTGTGGAGGCGATACTTTGTGGGGCAATAACACCATTGCTTAACGAAGAGATTTTTGAAGAATATACTGATGTGCTAAATCGCCCTAAATTTCATTTCCCCCAACGGCTTGTCAAGAATTTTCTTGATAGCATCAACGGAATGGGCATTATAACAAGGCGTGCTGAGAGTGACGAAAACTTTGTAGATCCAAAGGATGTTGTGTTCTACGAAGTGGCTTTGTCAAAGGAAAATGCTTACCTTGTAACTGGAAATATAAAGCATTTTCCTAAATCGCCGATAGTGGTCACTCCTGCGGAAATGATTAAGATATTGGAAGAGAGCGCTGGTACTGGAGGGCAGTGAAGGTAGGAATCTGCTGAAATAAGTAGATTATTACAAAAGAAATAGAATAAACAAGCATATAAATATGGCAAACGATATAGAGAAAAGCGAAAATGGCATACACCTATAAATATCCAAGACCAGCGGTGACTGCCGACTGCATCGTGATAACGAGGGAGGAAGAGCCAAAGGTGCTGCTGATAGAAAGGGGGAATGAGCCCTTCAAGGGCAAGTGGGCTTTCCCTGGTGGCTTCATGAATATGGATGAGACAACGGAGCAATGTGCCATTCGTGAACTGGAGGAAGAGACGGGACTCAGGGTGTCAGACATACAGCAGATAGGGGCTTACTCCAAGGTGGACCGTGACCCACGGGGAAGGACGGTGACGGTGGCTTATCTGGCAATTGTCGATGCTCCTGTGGAGGCTAAGGGGCAGGATGATGCCGCCAAGGCTGAGTGGTTTCCTGTATCGGCATTGCCTCAACTGGCTTTTGACCATGAGGAGATTATGCAGGATGCTTTGCAAGTATGGCACACCACCTTGCGCGGAGTATAAATACGTAAAAAAAACAAGAGGAGCGCCCTATGCATAGAGAGCTGCTCCTCTTGACGCTAAGTTGCCTTGCTATTCTTCTTCAAAGAATGAGCCTGTGGGCATGGCGATATTCTCGGACACGCAACAGTTGTAGCGCTCGCGACTGCGACGTTCGCGTGCGAACATAGCCTTGGTGCCCTCCACATCTTGGTGAAACTCAAGATGCTCGTCGATGGCAAAGGAGCGGGCCATTGTTTCAACGTCGAGATTGTCTGTTCCGATAAGGGTGAAGGTCCAGTTCTGCTTTTTCAGCTTTTCAATCATCGTGCGTATCATTTTCAGTGTCCATTCCTCGGAGCTGTTCTCTTCGCCGTCAGTGATGATGGTCACAAGTACGTGGTCGCCATCCTTGATTTGGGCATTGACTTTGGAGATTCCTTTTCCGATGGCATCATACAGAGGTGTGCAGCCACAGGGGTTGTAAGCCTTCCAGCTAAGGTCGCGAGTGCGTGATGCTGGTGTGTTGTCGTAGTGCCAGGTGGTGTGACTGCTGTCGAAGGTCAGCAGGGTGACACGTTGCTGTTGGTCAGGAAACTGCTTTTGCATCTGGCGAACCGTCTGCAGTGTTTCGTTCATACCAGTGAATGCCTGCTTGCGGATGACAGACATGGAACCGCTTTCATCAACGACTATAAGGTTGTGAACTCGTTTTGTTGGGATAGGATCTTGCTTAGTCATAACAGTGAAGTTTTTTTTTAATTAGTGGATAATTCTTTTCAGACATGTCTTTATCTCTTAGAAGAAGTTTTTGAGAAAAAATTAAGCACTAATGAAAAAAAAATAGTAATTTCGCAACAAATTCATTGTTTTATGTACTACAGACAACTATCGGACAAAGATATTTTGAAGGGCTTCCGAAAAGGGAATGCCGCCATTATACGCGACTATTTCTATGGGTATTGTGAGACAGCCTATAACATATATGACCAGAAATACCAGCTGAGGGGGAAGCAGAACCTTGACTTTATGTCGCTGGCTCATCAGTATGCCATATACCAGATGGAGCATGACTGGAGACCGTTGGAGGATCGTTCACCTAATGTGAGCCTGAAGACATGGCTTATCAACGGTTTTCGCTATGTGGTGCTTGATGCGCTGAAATGGTATCGCAAGGAGTATGGCAGCATCACGTTTGAGGACTATCTGATGTCGTTTGACGTGACCAGTGACTTGCGTCTGCATTTCAATAAGATGATAGAGGATATATGTGACCATGCTCCCCTTGACAGAAAAGAACGCATGATTATCAACATGCTGCTGTTGCAGGGGTTTAAGGCGAAGGATGCAGCAAAGGAAATAGGAATGACCCCATCGGCAATATCACAGAGATTCAAGAAACTGAAAGAACAGATAATAGCTCCTTATTTCAAGAAGAATTTCGACATGGAATGGGATATGCCAGAGATAATGGAAGACCCTATGGTGGCTTCTCCAGCGATGTGCGAATCAGCAATGCCCTCTCCATGTGGAGCATCTTATATACCTATATTGGAAAAAAAGCGTATGGAAAAGAAAAGAACTACTCCGGAATTTATTACAGAGTTGCAGCCAGGGGAGATTTTCGTGTTTGGAAGTAACCTGAGAGGTATGCATGGCGGTGGGGCTGCCTATATAGCCTACCGTAAGTTTGGTGCCGTAATGGGACAGGGCGTGGGACTGCAGGGACAGAGCTACGCCATCCCTACCATGCAGGGTGGGGTGGAGACGATTCGCCCCTACGTGGATGAGTTCATAGCATTTGCCAAGGAGCATCCTGAGCTGACGTTCCTTGTTACTCGCATAGGCTGTGGCATAGCGGGATTTGATGATGCTGACATCTCACCCCTGTTTGAACAGGCGCATAGTGTTGACAACATTGTACTGCCTGAGGGGTGGTGAATATAAATCTTGTAATTCTTAACTTTAAAACAGCATTACGGTCATAATGATATTAAAACGACATATCAAATGCATCATATTGGCAGCAACTATGGTGTGGTGCTGCAATATGGAGGCTGAGACAGCTCTTGACTCCTTGAACTCGGTGGATCCTGCTAAACTGAAGAACGGTATGGTGACATCATCGCTCGAAGCCTTGAATGGTCAGGCAGCAGGTGTGCAGGTGCAGACGCAAGGCAACCACGAGGCAATGGTGAGCGCTGTCAGAGTGCGTGGTACCACCTCGCTGACGGGTGGCAACGACCCGCTGGTGATAATAGACGGCGTGATAAGCGACCTCACCACGCTGTCAACAGTGTATCCTGCCGACATAGAGTCGATATCCATATTGAAAGACGCATCGGAGACCTCGCAGTATGGCAGCCGTGGTGCATCGGGTGTCATCAATGTGGTGACCAAGAAGGGTAGGGGTGGCAAGTTTCACATATCTTATGACGGTATCATCGGTTTCGAGGCAGTACACAAGCAACTCGATATGCTTGACGGCAACGAGTTTCGTAAGGCGGCTAACAGTATGGGAGTGAGCATCACTGACAAGGGTGGCAATACCAACTATACTGATGCTATAACACGTACTGGACTGGTGCACAATCACCACATATACTTCGGTGGTGGTACGGAAAGCAGCAACTACCGTGTGTCACTGGGTCTGAGAGACCACAACACCATAATACGCACCAACCGCATAAGGCAATATACGGCCAAACTGGACGTCACACAGCGTGCCTTTGACGATCGCGTGACTTTCGACCTCGGGGTGTTTGGTAACATACAGGACTTTGACCTCATACCCTTCCGCTGGAAACTGCTCTACTCAGCTGCTACATTCAATCCTACCATACCTGACGGAAAGAATAGCCATGGAGGCTACGACCAGATAGTCGAGGCACCATGGATAAGCAATCCCAACAGCATACTCGATATGGACGAGGACGAGGATGGCGGCCACATCAACGCCCACCTGCGAGCTAAGGCTGACATAGGCTATGGCATAATGCTCACTGCGATGGGTAGCTACTCATACACCACGAGCAATAATGCTCATTTCTATGGCAACGAGGCTTATCGTGGTGATACGCGTAAGGAGGAGCTACTGGGCAATATAATGTTGGAGAAGGGTCTGAAATTTGCTACTTCATCGCTGGACTTGATGGGGCTGGCAGAGATACAGTACCAGAAGTCGCAGGGCTTCAATGTCACCTCGACGGGTTTCTCCACCTCGGCATTCAGTTACAACAATCTGTCGGCGGGCACTGACCGTCCATGGGAAGGCACAGGATCATTTAGCAAGGACTCTCGCTTGCAGTCATTCCTCTTGAGAGCCAAGTACACACTGATGGACAGATATACCCTGACGGTGAATGCTCGTATAGACGGCACATCGAAGGTGGCAAAGAACCATCGATGGGGTTTCTTCCCCTCGGTGAGCGGCACATGGCTGATATGGGAGAGGAAAGACGATGCCTACGTGAAGATGCGCATGGGCTATGGCTTGAGCGGTAACCTGGGGGGTATCGATGAGTATAACACCATGCAACTCGTAGCTCCTAACGGAGTGGTCAACGTAGGCGGAAGGACAGCTACCACGCTGGCTCTGACTCGCAATGCCAACCCTGACCTCAAATGGGAGGTAAAGCGCACATTCAACGTGGGGGTTAACGCTGGACTGTGGAACAAGCGAGTGGTGATGTCAATGGAGTACTATTACTCCAGGGTGTCCGACATGCTCTACCTCTATGACGTGCCTGTACCACCATTCATATACAACAAGATGATGGCAAACCTGGGTAAGATGCGAAACAGCGGTTTTGAGATAGGACTTGGTGTTATCCCCGTGCGCAACAAGGACTGGGACCTCAGCGTGGGCATGAATATGTCGTTTGAGCGCAATAAACTGCTATCGCTTAATGGCGAATACCGAGGCTATCAACTCACTGCTCCAAGTATCACCGCCATCTCAGGACTCAGCGGAGCAGGTTTTCATGGTGGTTCGTCAGTGGTGTATCAGATAGTGGGACAGCCTCTGGGCGTGTTCTACCTGCCTCACTGCCTCGGACTGAAGACTGATGATAGTGGTGCCAAGACCTATGAGGTGACCAAGGAGAAATACATCTGCGGACAGGCTACGCCAAAGATGCGACTGGGTATGAACATAGCCCTGCGCTATAGAGACTGGGACCTCACCATGCAGGCAAACGGTGCCTTCGGTCACCATATATATAATGGTACGGCGCTGGCATACATGAATATGCAGTCATTGCCCAACTACAACGTGATGAAGGGAGCGCCAGAGATGAACATACAGGACCAGACCATCAGCGACTACTGGCTCGAGAGAGGCGACTACCTCAACATAGACTATGTGACGGTGGGGTGGAATGTGCCAATAAAATCGAGGTACCTCAGCACACTGCGAGTGCTCATGTCCGTCAATAACCTCTGCACCATAACAAGCTACTCCGGACTGACACCTATTATAAACTCAACGGTGATGAACAGCCGCCTGGGTGTGGATGACAAATACTCCCTGCCCGTATATCGATGCTACTCGGTGGGAGTGAGCGTGAAATTTTAATTCACAATTCATAATTCACAGTTTACGGTTTACAGTTTACAGTTCAATGCATAAAGTTTTTGGTAATCATAATTTTCATTTTTCATTTTTCAATTTTCAATTAGTTCTAATCACTGCTCTGCTTGCGGGGTGCTCACTCGATGAGAATCCGAAGTCGCAGATAGGGGAGGACGTAATATATACTGATGCCCAGACACTGTACCAACATGCGGTAGCCACACTATATAGTTACATAGGAGGAAACGTGGAGGGCGAAGGCCTGCAAGGCATGGGACGCGGAGTGTCTGACCTCCAGACATTCGGTTCGGACGAGGCAATCATGCCACGCAGAGGTGTCGATTGGTATGATGGTGGTATATGGCAGGACCTGTACCGTCACTCCTGGTCGGCAGGTCATGAAATGGTCAAGAACTCATGGATGTATCTATATAAGGTGGTGGGACTGTGCAACCGCTCGTTGGAGACTATCGACACACACAGAGACCTGCTGATAGAGTTGCAATACCAACGCTATACTGCCGAGGTGAGAGCACTGAGAGCTATATACTATTGGTACCTGCTCGACCTGTATGGCAGAGTGCCTATAGTAACAAACGCCAGTATGCTGCCTAAGGATGTGGAGCAAGCCGAGCGCTCGGAGGTGTTTGATTTTGTACGTACCGAACTGGAAGCGACATTACCCTACCTCCATGATGCCAAGAGCTCTGAGTATGGTGCCTACTACGGCAGGGTAACACAGGGTGTCGCAGCCTTTGTCCTGGCTAAGCTATACCTCAATGCAGAGGTATATACCTGGGACCAGTGGACCACCACTCCTCGTCCTGATGGCAGTCAGATGACTTTCACCATATCAGGTAACACGATGAACGCATGGGAAGCATGCACCCACTATTGTACTCTGATAGACCAGATGGGGTATGACCTCTCTGACTCATACGAAGAAAACTTTAAGGTGTATAATGAAGGTAGCCTGGAAAACATCTGGATAATACCTATGGACAGACGCATATACACCCACCAGCAGCAAAACCTGGTGCGCTCCATGCACTGGCGTCATGCCAATGGATATGGTTTTCAGGGCAGCAACGGTTCTTCTGCCACCATCACTGTGCTTATGGCAAACGACTTCGAGGGTGAAAACGAGGACATGCGCTTTGCAAAGAACTACTGGAGTGCTACCGTTGCCGACAAAGAAGGTTACACCATATACGACCGTGATGGCAATCCGCTCAGATACATGCCGTGGGAAGTGTCAATAGATATGAAGGGTAGCCAATATCTGGAGACAGCAGGAGCACGCATGAGAAAATACGAGATAGACCACAATGCTGCTCAGAAGGGCAAGATGATGAACAATGACGTGGTGCTCTTCCGCTATGCCGACGTGGTGCTCATGATGGCTGAGGCATACCTACGAAATGGCGATGCCACCTCAGCACAGCCACTGCTCGACATGGTAAGGGAGCGTGCCGACATGCCCACCGTAGATGCTACCCTCGACAATATATACAGGGAGCGCCTCATAGAACTGGCATGGGAAGCATGGCGCCGACAGGACATGATACGCTTTGACCGCTACAAGAGTGAGCTCGCTGACAACGCCGTCAATGAGAGCGACCATCACACCATCGTTTTCCCCATACCAGGCACGGTGATATCGCTCAACAATAAAAAAATAACCCAAAATTTTGGCTATTGACAAGAAGTCCGCTGTGGCTTGGGTAATATAGGCGGAGTATCTTAATAAAGTTTAAAAGGTAGGGACTTTCAACTCTCAACTTTCAACATTCAACTTTTTTTTGTACCTTTGCTCCTGATTTTTGTATAAAGATCAAAATCAACCCCGCTTGTGAAGGGGAGTTTTAATCATCAAAAACGGCATGGCGTAATCCATGCACAAGCACATTATGAAAGTACTTAAATTTGGCGGAACGAGTGTAGGTTCCGTAGAGAGTATCTTGAGCCTCCAGCGTATTGTAGAGAAAGAGGCAAAGGAACAACCACTTGTGGTGGTGGTGAGTGCCCTCGGTGGCATAACGGACAAACTCCTGCAGACGAGTCAGTTGGCACTGGCTGGTGATGACAGTTGGCGTGAGGAGTTTGACAAAATAGTGGATCGCCACCACAAGATGATAGATACTATAATAACTGATACACAAGACAGAGAAAGACTTTTTAATACCGTTGATGCTTTGTTGGAGCAGCTGCGCTCCATATACTTCGGTGTGTACCTCATCCATGACCTTTCGGAGAAGACGCAGAATGCTATCGTGGCATATGGCGAACGCCTGTCATCAAATATCGTGGCTACGCTGATACGTGGAGCAAAGTGGTTTGACTCGCGAGACTTCATCAAAACACAGAATCAATATGGCAAACATGTACTGAACGTTGACCTCACCAACAAATTAGTGAAGGAGACATTCAGCGAACTGCCACGTATATCACTGGTGCCAGGATTTATATCAAGAGATACTGAGACACGCGAGACGACAAACCTCGGCAGAGGAGGCTCCGACTATACAGCGGCGATAATAGCAGCAGCGCTCGATGCTACGCAGTTGGAGATATGGACGGATGTGGACGGATTTATGACTGCCGACCCAAGGGTGATAAGTAGCGCTTACCCCATCAAGGAACTGTCATATGTGGAGGCAATGGAGCTATGCAACTTTGGCGCCAAGGTGATATATCCTCCTACGATATACCCTGTATGTGTAAAGAATATACCGATAAAGGTAAAGAATACATTCAACCCTGAGGCTGACGGTACAGAGATAAAGGATAAGATAGTGGGCGACCATAAACCTATCAAGGGTATCTCATCAATCAATGGTACGGCACTGATTACCGTAACAGGACTGTCAATGGTGGGTGTGATAGGAGTAAACCAGCGTATATTCTCAACACTGGCAAACAGCGGAATATCGGTATTCATGGTGTCACAGGCATCATCAGAAAACTCTACCTCAATAGGTGTGAAGGAAGAAGATGCTGATGCTGCTGTGGAAGTGCTCAACCAGGAGTTTGAGAAGGAGATAAAGACTGGCGCTATGTTCCCCATGAAGGCTGAGAAAGGCCTTGCTACAATAGCTATCGTGGGTGAAAACATGAAGCAGTCAACTGGTATCGCCGGAAAACTGTTTGGTACACTGGGTAGGTCGGGTATCTCTGTTATCGCCTGTGCACAGGGAGCTTCGGAGACCAATATCTCATTTGTCGTGAAGAGTATGTACCTCAGAAAATCGCTCAACTCTATACACGACTCATTCTTCCTTTCAGAATATAAGGTTCTTAACCTCTTTGTCTGCGGCGTGGGCACGGTAGGTTCGAAACTGATAGAACAGATTAGGGCACAGTATGATACGCTGAAGAGCGAGTCACAGTTGTTGCTCAATGTGGTGGGCATAGCATCATCCAACAAAGCGATATTCAATCGTGACGGCATAGACCTCAACACCTACAAGGAACAACTTGCAGCAAGCGAACCGAGCGATGCAAGGAAACTGCTGAAGGCTATCGTGGAGATGAATATCTTCAACTCCGTCTTTGTGGACTGTACGGCATCAAAGGATGTGGCGATGCTCTACCAATCGTTGTTAGAACATAACGTCAACGTGGTGGCATCCAATAAGATAGCTGCATCGGGCGACTATGAGTCATATCAGAGACTCAAAGAGACAGCGCTGAGAGCTGGAGTGAAGTTTAGATTTGAAACAAATGTAGGAGCTGGTCTGCCCATTATCGGCACCA
Source organism: Prevotella sp. (assembly GCA_017642485.1). Lineage (GTDB taxonomy): Bacteria > Bacteroidota > Bacteroidia > Bacteroidales > Bacteroidaceae > Prevotella. The sequence continues at coordinate 16,248 of JAGCPC010000172.1, forward strand.
TCAACGACCTCAAGAACTCTGGTGACAAGATACTAAAAATCGAGGCAGTGCTGAGTGGCACACTCAACTATATCTTTAATGCTCTTGCTGAGGACTGTCCGCTCTCACAAGCTGTAAGACAAGCTAAAGAACTGGGATTCTCAGAGCCTGACCCACGCATAGACCTCAGTGGTATGGACGTGGTACGCAAACTGGTCATACTGACACGCGAGGCAGGTTACAGGATAGAGCAGTCAGACGTGGAGAAGAACCTCTTCATACCAGCCGACTTCTTTGAGGGCGATGTGGAGACCTTCTGGAAGAAACTGCCCACACTCGATGCAGAGTTTGAGGCTCGCCGCAAGGAACTGGTGAAGAAGAACTGTCGCCAACGTTTCGTGGCAAAGATGGAGGTTGTTAACGATAACGATAACCTTAACCTTAACGATAACAAGGTAAAGATTAAGGCGAGCGTGGGTTTGCAGGAGATACCGCTCAACCACTCATTCTACGAACTGGAGGGCAGTAACAACATAGTGACACTCACCACACAGCGTTATCGCGATCCAATGCTCATACAGGGCTTTGGTGCTGGTGCAGCAGTAACGGCTGCTGGTGTGTTTGCTAATGTTTTGAGTATTGCGAACATCTGATTATTCAGACTACTCTGATTTTAAAAGAATAAATGAAGACAATAATAATACTGGGTGACGGTATGGCCGACAACCCGATAGAAAGACTCGGTGGCAAGACGCCACTGCAATATGCCAAGACGCCATATATGGATATGTTGGCAAAGAAAGGCCGTACAGGACGACTTGTCACGGTTCCAGATGGCTATATGCCTGGTTCGGAGGTTGCTAACACAGCCATACTGGGCTATGACCTTGACAGTGTATATGAGGGTAGGGGACCCCTCGAGGCTGCCAGCATAGGCTACGACATGGATCCTCTCGACCTCGCACTGCGTTGTAATATAATATGTGTAAGAGAAGACGGCACCATAAAGACTCATAACGGAGGTAATCTGCAGACAGAGGATGCTCGTCAACTCATAGACCTGCTGAATGAGAAACTGGGCACTGATAAGGCGAAGTGGATATGTGGAATACAGTATCGCCATCTGCTCATCGTGAAGGGTGGTTCGAAGCATATCGTATGTGCCCCACCTCATGATCATCCCAATGAGGCATGGCGTCCTCTGCTGGTGAAACCAGAACCAGGTATGGAGGAGTTGCATGAAGAGGGACGTATGACGCCACAGCAGACTGCTGACCTTATTAACGATCTTATACTCAGGTCGGTAGAGGTTTTGGCTAATGCACCACTTAATATAGAACGCAGACAACGTGGGGAGGATCTTGCCAATATTATATGGCCTTGGAGCGGAGGTTACCGTCCTGCTATGCAGACGCTAATGCAGATGTATCCTCAGGTAAAGACGGGTGCCGTAGTGAGCGCTGTGGACCTGATACAGGGTATAGGAAAGTATGCAGGACTCGACATCGTGAAGGTGCCTGGAGCAACAGGACTGTGGGATACCAACTATGAGGGTAAGACACAGGCTGCACTGCGTAACCTGAAGGAGAAAGACTTTGTATTTCTCCATGTGGAGGCAAGTGACGAAGCAGGCCACGATGGTGACGTGGAACTGAAGGTAAAGACGATAGAAAACCTTGACTCACGCATGATAGGACCCATATATGAGGAGGTGAGCAAGTGGCAGGAACCAGTGTGCATAGCTGTGCTCCCTGATCACTATACACCAGTAGAGATGCGTGTGCACGTGGGAGAACCTGTACCTTTTATAATATACTATCCTGGCATAGAGCCTGATGAGGTGCAGACTTATGATGAGTACACCTGCGTGGGCGGAGGATATGGCATACTACGACTACAGGAGTTTATGCAGACGTTGATGAAGGTATAAGAGATAGTGGCTATAGTGGCTATAGTAGCTATAGTGACTATAGTATCTATAAAATAAAATAGCAAACAATAAAAAGCAATAAAACGATGTTATATTATTCAACAAACAAGAAAGCACCCCTTGCTACCCTCGAGAAGGCAGTGGTAAAGGGTCTGGCAGAGGACAGAGGACTATACATGCCTGAGCGCATCAAACCATTGTCGAAGGACTTTTTCGACAATATCGAGAAAATGTCATTTCAGGAGATAGCCTATACTGTAGCTGATGCCTTCTTCGGAGAAGATGTAGAGGCTGATGCCCTGAAAAAGATAGTGTATGATACGCTGGCATTTGACTGTCCTGTGGTACCTGTGACAGACAATATCTACTCGCTGGAACTGTTCCACGGTCCTACACTGGCCTTCAAGGATGTTGGTGCAAGGTTTATGGCAAGACTGTTGCAGTACTTCCTTAAGAAGGAGGGTTATGGCAGTCAGGTAAATGTGCTCGTAGCAACATCAGGCGACACTGGTTCGGCAGTGGCCAACGGTTTCCTTGGAGTTGATGGTATCCATGTGTATGTGCTTTATCCTAAAGGTAAGGTGAGTCCCATTCAGGAGTGTCAGTTTACTACGTTGGGCAAGAATATCACTGCCATAGAGGTCGATGGAGTGTTTGATGACTGTCAGGCACTGGTCAAGTCAGCCTTTATGGATGCAGAACTCAATGCCCACATGAAGCTCACCTCAGCTAACTCTATCAATGTGGCACGTTTTCTGCCACAGGCATTCTATTATTTCAATGCCTATGCCCGCATGAAGGAGAAGGGGCTCGCATCAAACCTTGTGATGTGCGTGCCCAGTGGTAACTTTGGCAATATTTGTTCGGCACTGTTTGGTCATCAGATGGGACTGCCTATAAAGCGTTTCATCGCTGCCAACAATGCCAACGACATATTCTACAACTACCTCAAAACGGGCGAGTACAACCCACAGCCGTCGGTAGCCACCCTTGCCAACGCTATGGATGTGGGTGATCCGTCAAACTTTGCACGCGTATATGACCTCTACAAGGGTGACCACAAGACTATCACAGCACTTATCGGTGGTGCTACGTACAAAGATGATGCAATAAGGCAGACCATGCGCGAGTGTTACGCTGAGACAGGATATGTGCTCGATCCTCATGGAGCATGTGGATATCAGGCACTCAAGGACCTCCTCGAGCCTGGAGAGGTAGGAGTATTCTGTGAAACTGCCCATCCTGCTAAGTTTAAGGAGAAGGTTGATGATATACTCTCTATAGATATCAATATACCACAGCGCCTGCAGGAGTTTATGAAGGGCACCAAGCAGAGCATCGATATGAGCAAGGATTTTGAGGACTTCAAAGCTTACTTGATGGGACAATAGTTCCTATAGTGACTATAGTATCTATAGAAAAAAAAGCAGTGCTCCGGCTCTATCGCTGGTGTGACACTCACACGAGAGGAAAGTCCGGGCAGCGTAGGGTACCCCACTTGCGAAAATACAAGTAGTCAGTGATGATTAGCTTCAGGCAGAAGAAAATAACCGCCCATTTTTGGAGGTAAGGGTGAGAAGGTGGTGTAAGAGACCACCAGGCACTTGGTGACAGGTGTGCTGTGCCGACTGGGGGCTGCAAGTTCAAGTAAACCATCGTCATGATAGGGCGACCCGCCCGAAAGTTTTGCTTACGATGGAGGGTAGAATGCTAGAGCCGTATGGTGACATACGGAGTAGATAAATGATAGAGCACCATCTCACAGATGGCTACAGAACCCGGCTTATAGGAGCACTGCTTTTTTTATATTTTCAACATGTCAATAAATAAGTTTCCCTTTGAGGGAGATATAGAGGGTCTATTAACTATTAACTGAAAATTATCAATTGTCAACTATCAACTGTCAATTAATAGTATATCTGCAAACCTTGTGGCAGGATATCAGTGCTAAGAGGGTGATGGGTACGGCGACAAACCTTACCTATTCCACTCTGTTGGCTTTCGTGCCCATCATGGCGGTGGTATTTGCCATAGCCCGTGGCTTTGGCTACTCTATGTATATTGAAGATTGGTTTCGCAATTCTCTGTCGTCACAGCCCGATGCAGCTAATACCATCATAGGATTTGTTAATTCATATCTTGTACACACCAAGAAGGGACTGTTTCTCGGTATCGGACTCGTCTTTATGTTGTGGACGGTTCTCATGCTTATTTCAAACATAGAGATGGCATTCAATGACATCTGGCAGGTGAAACGTCAGCGAAGCCTCTTCCGTACCGTTACCGACTACGTATCGCTGCTGTTCTTTCTGCCCATCGTGATAGTCATAAGTTCAGGTCTTAGCATAGCAGTCACCGCTCTCAACCATCAGTTGGGCGATATGGTAGTGATAGGTCCCCTCATGTCTTTCTTTATCGAAATGTCACCATATCTGCTGTGGTCTGTAGCTTTTATAGGTCTCTACGTTTTTATGCCTAATACTAAGGTGGAACTCAGGAGTGCCCTATGGCCTGGCATCCTTGCTGGTGTGTGCATGCAGTTCTTTCAGCTTATATACATCAACTCTCAGATATGGATATCCAACTACAATGCTGTATATGGTTCATTTGCCATCATCCCATTCTTCCTGCTTTGGTTGCAGGCGTCATGGATCATCTGTCTCTGCGGAGCCGAACTAAGCTACTGCCGTCAGAATGCCGACGATTTTTTGACTACTTCCTTTCAGAACCTGAGTTTTCAGGAACGTGTTGACATTTCGTGGGACATTATGCAACTCGTTATTGACAATTTCCGTGATGGTGGTCGCCCCTATACTGATATGGAGATAAAGAGTAAGGTGGGCAAACCCATGCGTATTGTGAGGGAACTGCTTTACGACATGCAGCGTATAGAGTATCTTGCCGAGATGACATACGATGAGAAGGGATCCATTTCGCGTTTCCTGCCATCGCAGGATGTCAACCGGCTGTCCAAACCTCACCTCCAGCAACAGCTTGCTCAATTGCGACCAGTAGAGTAGTGTAGGCTAATTATAGTAGAACAATAGATGACTATGGATAAAGAGAAAGAAATAAGCTATGATGATGCTATGAAGCGTCTGGAGGAAATAGTAGTCCAGATGGAGAGTGGCAAGACGGGCATAGACTCCCTTGTGGCGCAACTTAAGGAAGCGAGGCAACTTGTGCAGATGTGTAAGGATAAGTTGCTAAAGACCGAGGAAGAGATAAACAAATTGATGAATTAGAACTGTATGACACTGTATCCTAAGATAATAACCGACGCACTGGCAACAGTGATATATGCTGGTACAAAGAAGAATCTCGTGGAGAGCGAGATGCTTGCTGACCAGCCAGTGGTGACACCCTCTTTGTCTCCTCAAGGGGAGGTGAAGAAATGGAATGTGGAGGTGACTCTACTGTTCTCTCGTGAGACAGACCCATTCCTAAAGTCAACCGTTAAGGCAGCAGAGGCAGCAATAAAGTATCATGTAAGACAGGTCTTCCCTAATGATACTGAAAGTATAGAGGTCAACATAAAGACGGAATATAAGTCTGCTCCACGTCCAGAAGACGACAAACTGTTGCCAGACGTAAAGAATATTATAGCTGTCAGTTCAGGTAAGGGTGGAGTAGGCAAGAGTACAGTAAGCGCCAATCTCGCCATATCACTTGCCCGATTGGGCTATAGCGTAGGACTTCTTGATACAGATATCTTTGGTCCGTCAGTGCCCAAGATGTTTCAACTCGAGGAGGCACGTCCCTATGCAGTAGAGAAGGATGGCAGACAACTAATAATGCCAGTGGAGCAGTATGGAGTAAAACTCCTCTCGATAGGTTTCTTTGTAAACAAAGACACTGCGACATTATGGCGCGGAGGTATGGCATGCAGTGCGCTGAAGCAACTCATAGCCGATGCCGACTGGGGCGAACTGGATTACCTGATACTCGACACCCCTCCTGGAACATCTGACATACACCTCTCTCTCCTTCAGACACTCTCCATCACGGGTGCCATTATAGTGAGCACCCCTCAGCAGGTGGCATTAGCTGATGCGAGAAAGGGCATAGACATGTACACCAACGATAAGGTGAATGTACCAATACTCGGATTGGTAGAGAATATGGCATGGTTTACTCCTGCTGAACATCTTGATGAGAAATACTATATATTTGGCAAGGATGGGTGTAAAAATCTCGCAGCAGAGATGAATGTGCCATTGCTGGCACAGATACCACTTGTGCAGGGTATATGCGAGAGTGGCGACAGTGGAGTGCCTGCAGCACTTGATGTGGCATCACCAACAGGACAGGCTTTCATAGCTCTTGCGCAGAGTGTGGTTACAGTGACCAATCGCCGCAATGCGGAGAAGGAAAAGACAATGAGAGTACAGGTAAAAAACTAACAAAAAATAAGGGAGGACTCCATAGTTATGAAAAAGGTGTTATACATACTGCCGATGTTGCTGATGATAAATATTATGATGTCAGCAACTTCGTTTTCGTCACTTTGGAAAAGCGTGAGGGAGGCAGAAGATAAAGATCAGCCTAAGACAGCCCTCGGCTATATCATAAAGATAGAGCAGAAGGCCGAGAAGGAACAGAATTATGGCAACCTGCTTGCTGCTATAATGAGGGAATTGTATATGCAGCAGGAAGTGTCAGATGACTCGCTGAAAGCGGCAAAGGCACGTCTGAAGGCGAAGCAGACCATGTGGCGCAATAGTCATCATGGTGTAGAGGCAACACTCGCAGAGGTGGCTATGGACAGTGATGTCATGCCAATGATAGACTCTCTGCTTGCATCACCTGACTCTGCCATCTACAGAAAGCAGAATAAAGCTGCAGAATATGCACCATTTATAGTGAAAGGCGAGGATAGCAGATACTTCGGCAATGACCTGCTCAGTATGATGATACTGATGAAAGACAAAGGGGTGAAGACTACTAATACGCTTGAAAAATACTACGGCAAGGAGAACAAAGTGGTGGCTTGGCGCAGGGTAGTTGAAGCAATTGACAAAGAGAAGGAGAGTGGCAAGAAAATAGCTCTGATAGATAAAACTGTGGAAGAGTGGAAGGGATGGAAATGTCTTAATACTCTGAAAAATATGAGGGAATACCTCATACAGCCTCAATATAGTGCTTCAATAAAGAAAAACATACTATCAACCAATGATACAGTAAGAATAGGTTTTAAGGAAGTACGGAATATTGATGCCCTGACGATAACGCTCAAAAGTAATAAGGGTGAAGAGAGAAAAGTAAAACAAGCGTTCTGTCTGGAAAACGAATGGGATTATGCCAATGACACCACTACAGTAATACTTCCTCTGTCACTCGGTAAATGGACGGTATATATATCCGACGAAAAGGGAAGGGTAAGAAAGGAAGTTGATACATTGTATGTGACAGACCTTAAGGTCATAGCCCAGAAATTGCCAAAAGGCAAAAAGCACATTGTAGTGGTAAACTCTATAACGGGTAAAGAGGTGTCTGGAGCGCAAGTGCATGAAAGCAAGGGACATTATTTTTATGCCACAATGGGTGAGGATAATGCGATGCCTAAGAGCGAGATATGGACATCATACTCATGTGATAGGCCAGACGGCGTGAGAAATCACATGAATGTATATACCGATAGGGCGATATATCGACGTGGGCAGACGATACACACAACAGTGATAAGTCATGCAGTGATAGATGGAAAGGAGACACTGCCCAATGTGAGCGAGAGAGTTGAGATAACGTTGAGGGATACTTATGGTAGGGTAGTGATGTCAAAAAGTGTGGTGACAGATACCTATGGTACAGCTACAACCGAGTTTGTCATACCTAATGAAGGAACGAACGGCAGTTACCGCGTGTCAGCCACTGGCAGTGCATCAACAACAGCATACATAAAGGTAGAAGATTATAAGAGACCAACCTTCGATGTGACTCTCGAAAAAGAAGGAGAGGATGAGGAGTTGGGAGACACAGCCGTAATAAGAGGTACGGTGAAGATGTACAGTGGCGTGCCAGTGGCTAATGCCAAGGTGACTTATAAAGTGAATCGCAGCAATGCGTGGTGGATAGGTGGGTATGATGGTATGACATTACTGAAAGATACCTTGTTTACTGATGCCGACGGCACCTTCCAGGCAAGAATGCCACTGCCTTTGCCAGCTAATGTTGATACCACGTGGTATTATTGCTTCAGATATACACTGATTGCTACTGTAACAGACAATGGTGGTGAGACACATAGCCAAAGCATCACTTTGACAAAGAAAAATAACCGTCCTATAAAGCCAGCGAACGTCGAGAAACCAGATCCCGTGACCGTATCGTCTGATAATTTCGGAGAGAAGGGAGAGGTTACGGTAACACTTCGCAATGAGGGTAGGACATATGCTTACTATGCCCTGTGTGCAGGAGGCAAGACATTAGAGAAGAGTTGCATAGAGTTTGAAGATTCTGTCACACACACACTAAACTATACGGAGGAATATGGAGATGGCGTAACATTCTCCGTGGCATGGGTAAAGAACGGACGAATGTATAGCAAGAGTGTATCTGTAAAGAAATATCTGCCTTCGAAGAAACTGACAATGGAGTGGGCTACATTCCGTAATAAGATGTTCCCAAGACAGAACGAGACATGGACGCTGAAAGTGAAGAATCCTGACGGTACACCAAGTAATGCACAGGTGATGGCAGTAATGTATGACAAGAGTCTGGATGCCGTCATGCCATTTGATTGGAATTTCTCAGACAGCAGGAGACTATATCTTCCCTCAATGTATTGGAATACCAATAGGATTGGACAGTGCTACTTCTGGGGAGCAAAGAATCTGAGCCCTCTTTCGGAGAGTGTGCTGGAGTTTTATCACATAGAACCAGAATACATCTTTGGCAGATATGGATATTATCCTGTTGGAGGTGCAAGGTACATGGCGGGCATGCAATTTGAGAAAGGCATGATGCTTGATGCTGCTCCCACAATGGTGATGGCAAAGAACGCAAGACTGGAGGAGTCGGCAGACATCGCAGAGAGAAATGCTGCTGACAACGACGGCAATGATGGTGCGAAGAATGTTGAAATGCGCTCAGACTTCAGCGAGACGGCATTTTTCATGCCACAGGTACAGACGGACAGCAATGGCATGGCAACACTGAAATTTACCATGCCTGAGAGTGTCACCACATGGCGCTTTATGGCTCTTGCTCATGATAAGGAAATGCGTTTTGCTCTGATGGATACCACAGCCTTGACGCAGAAGAAACTGATGATGCAGGCAAAGAAGCCACGTTTCATGAGAGTTGGCGACAATGCTACCATCAGTGCTACTGTGGCAAATATGATGGAGAAAGCGCAGACTGTGACGGTAAGATTCTTTGTCAAGAATGCCGAGACAGAGAGCATCATATACAAAACAAGTAAGAAGGTGTTGACTCAAGCGGGGAGGACATCATCTGTAACCTTTGCATATAAGGTAGAAAAGAAAGGTGACCTGATATGTGGCTTCACTGCCGAGATACCTGGTTTCTCTGATGGAGAGCAATATCTGATTCCAGTATTGACAGAAGAAGAAATAGTGGAAGATACTACAACGATAGTGGTGAACCCAAGGAAGATGATGATGGAGGCTCTGCCCGACATGATGGTGCCTAAGAGTCGTAATGCAATAACCCTCGCACAAGCTGTATATGCCAATGTCATTTCTGCTAAACTAAAGAACAATGCGGTGTCAGCAGCTAATGACAATGTACTCGTGCAGTTGATCAACTTACAGAATGGTGACGGTGGCTTCTCATGGTATGGAGGAATGAGAAGTAACAAGTATGTAACCATCGAGGTACTCAAGACACTGGCAAGGCTTAACCTAATGTGCGGTAAACAACAAAATACCGAGTATATGATGGACAAGGCCTTTGCCTATGCCCAGAGAGAGATGGAGAAAGAGAGAGAATGGATGAAGAAGTATAACGTGAAGTACCTGAGCTACACAGCTCTCGACTGGCTATATACACTCGCCATAAGCAATAGAGATGGTGGTAGTGCCGAGAGTTTCTATCGTAAGATGATATATGAGGAAACAAAGGGTGACGATATGCAGACCAAAGCCGTTGCTGCCATAACGCTGAAGGAAAACGGTAAGCGAAAGAAGGCTGAGGAGTTTGCTGAGTCGATAAAGCAACATACAGTGTATAGGGCTGATATGGGTCGTTACTTCGACTCCTACAGAGCTCTCTATTCATGGTGTGACTATAAGATACCGACCCACACTATGTGTGTGGAAGCATTGGAGAATGTGACACCACAGGATGAACAGACAATCAGTGAGATGTTGCGCTGGTTGGTATCTGCTAAACGTACACAGAGATGGGACAATCCTGTCAACACAGTGAATGCAATATATGCACTCTACAATGCTAAGGATACCACGATAATGTCATCATACACCGTGAATCCTGCAGACCTAAAGGGCGCACTGAGAATCACACGCAAGGTGAACGGAGAGATGAAGGTAGGTGGCAAGGTGAAGGTCACACTCACCATCGAGGCTGACAGAGATTATGATTTTGTCACCGTTACAGACAATCGTGCAGCCTGTCTCGAACCCGTCAACCAACTATCAGGCTACCGTTGGGGATATCGATGGGGCTATTATGCAGAGATGCGTGACAGTGAGTCAATATACCACTTCGACCAGATGTCAAAGGGTACGCATGTGGTGGAGACGGAATACTATGTGAACAGAGCAGGCGAATACCAGACAGGTAATGCTACTGTGGTATGTGAGTATGCTCCTGAATTCCGTGGTTCTGTCGAAGCAATAACGATAAGTACAAAGTAAAAAAGAAAGATATATGATAAATGCTAAGACTACCCTTTTGGGGATAATGATATGTGTATTGGGTACTGGCACATATGCTCAGGACCTCACTCCTGTATATAAAGAGGTGGATTGTGGTGAGATGCTCTATGACAAACCTGCTACCTATGTGGTGGAGTTTAAGAATACCTCTGCCAAGTCTGTAGAGATAAAGGATGTAGATACAGGTTGTGGTTGTACCACTGCTGACTTCACTAAAGGAAAACTGATGCCAAATGCCGTTGCCAAGGTTTCGCTGACCTTTGATGCCAAACAGTTGGGACATTTCGACCGTGTGGTAAGGGTGTTTACTGCCGACGACAGACAGGGTACACCTGCCGAAGTGATCGTTCGTGGTGTGGTGGTAGCCAAGATAGTAAACTATTCGGGAGAGTATCCATGCAAGATGGGTAATCTGCTTTCTGATAATGACAATATAGAATTTGATGACATAAACCAGGGACAAAAACTCACCAAGGAGATACACATCATGAATCCAGCATCACAGAATGCTACACCGGTGATACTGCGCCTGCCACCATATCTTACCGCTGAGGTGACACCAAAGGTGCTGGGACCCAAACAGAAAGGAACTGTGAAGATTACCCTGCACTCCAACAAATTGCGTGACTACGGACTGAACCAAACTACCGTATATCTTGGAAAGAACAGTAGCGATAAGGTGACACCCGAAAAGGCTATTACCGTATCTGCTGTGCTATTGCCACCAGCTGTGTCAAAGGATGACGTAAATCGTCCCTACGCACCACGCCTCGAAATGTCAAGGAAATATATTGACATGACACCACTGAATAGTAAATCAAAGTATAAAGACGAGATAACACTGAGTAATGTTGGTCACAAGACATTGGAGATTCAGAAACTCCAGCTTTTTACTATGGGCGTGCAGGTGCAGCTCGACAAACAAAAGATAGAGCCTGGCGAGACAGCCAAGATGACAGTGACGTGTAAGGCAAAAGATCTCAAAAAACTACGTGTAAAACCACGTATCCTAATGATTACCAACGACCCTAATCACCAGAAAGTCGTACTTGAGATAAAAAAATAATTACTCATTCCTAATTTCTAATTAATTTGGAGCATCCAGAGAATAGCGCAGAATATCAAGGCTTGCAGGTAAACAAAGGTGTGAGCCAGCCAAGCAATATCAACCCATATCTGAACCGCAATAGGTTTAGACGAGTGGAGCACAGCGTGGACGAACTCGTTAGTGGCATACTCAAAGGCGATGTCACCATGCTCTCACAGGCTATAACGTTGGTGGAGAGTATGATTCCCGAACATCAGGAAAAGGCTCAGAAGGTAATAGAGAAATGCCTGCCCTATGCCTGTAACTCTGTGAGGATAGGCATCAGTGGTGTACCAGGAGCAGGAAAGTCAACATCTATAGATCAGTTTGGTTTGCATGTGCTTGATAACTACGGAGGCAAATTGGCGGTACTCGCCATCGACCCTTCATCGGAACGTTCCAAGGGAAGCATACTTGGCGATAAGACACGCATGGAAAAACTGGCTGTTCATCCCAAGGCATTCATACGCCCCAGTCCCTCAGCTGGTAGTTTGGGAGGTGTAGCACGCAAAACACGTGAGACAATAATACTCTGTGAAGCTGCTGGCTATGACAAGATTTTTGTAGAAACGGTAGGAGTAGGGCAGAGCGAGACAGCCTGCCATTCCATGGTCGATTTCTTCCTCCTTTTGCAGGTTGCAGGTACTGGTGACGAGTTGCAAGGTATCAAGCGTGGCATTATGGAGATAAGCGATGCTATCGTCATCAACAAATGCGATGGTGATAATGTGAAACGATGCGAACTGGCAGCACAGGGATTTCGAAATGCACTGCACTTCTTCCCTATGCCAGAAAGTGGATGGCAACGCAAGGTATTAACATACTCAGGATACTATGGCTATGGTATCAAAGAGATATGGGATATGATATACGAGTATTTCGATTTTGTAAAGCAGAATGGATATTTCGACTTCCGACGCAGAGAACAAAACAAATACTGGATGTATGAGACTATCGACAATGCGCTGCGCAATAGTTTCTACAATAATCCTGTTATAAAGAATGCTATGAAGGGAATGGAAGATAGTGTGCATGATGGTGAGAAAACAAGTTTCATAGCTGCTCACGATCTGCTGGATCTCTACTACGAGATTCTCCACAAATAACCTTCAATATTCATCATTCGGCATTCAACCTTAAACTTTCAACCTTCAACTTTTTTTTAAAAAGTGACAATAGAGATAGACAACGGTTCGGGTTTTTGCTTTGGTGTGACGACAGCCATACAGAAAGCAGAGGAGACACTGGCAAACGGCGAGAAACTGTATTGCCTGGGAGATATCGTGCACAATGGTATGGAGTGTGACAGGTTGAAGGATATGGGACTGATAACCATAGACCACGAAGAGTTTGCACGTCTGCACGATGTCACAGTTTTGCTACGTGCTCACGGTGAACCACCCACTACCTACGAACTGGCACGCAATAACAATATTACTATCATAGATGCCACATGTCCCGTGGTGCTCGCCTTGCAGAAACGTATAAAGAAAAAGTATGATGCTACGGATAATGAGGAGAGACCTACTGACATCGTCATATTTGGCAAGAATGGACATGCTGAGGTTCTCGGACTTGTAGGTCAGACGAATGGTGAGGCGATAGTGATAGAACATGCAGAAGATGCTGAGAAACTTGACTTCTCACACAACATATACCTATACTCGCAAACTACCAAGTCTTTGGATGAGTTTCATCGTATAATAGACTACTGTCAACAACATATAGAGGAAGGAGCAACATTCCAAAGTTTCGATACCATTTGCCGACAAGTGGCCAACCGTATGCCTAATATCTGTGAGTTTGCTACAAAGCATGACCTCATACTCTTTGTCTGCGGCAGAAAGAGCAGTAATGGCAAGGTGTTGTTTAATGCGTGCATGGAGAAAAATGCTAACTCGCATCTCATAGAGGGACCTGGCGAGATACAACCAGAATGGCTTGAGGGGATAAAGAGTATAGGAATATGTGGTGCTACCTCCACCCCTAAATGGTTGATGGAACAATGTCGCAACAAAATAGAAAGTATAATCTCGTAAAACAATAAAAGATGAAAAAGATTACGATAGCAATCGATGGTTACTCTTCATGTGGCAAGAGCACCATGGCGAAAGACCTGGCTAAGGAGTTGGGCTATATATATGTTGATACGGGTGCCATGTACAGAACTGTTACCCTGTATGCTATGCGCCATAATCTCTTCGATGCCAATGGAGAAGTAAATGTGGATACTCTCAAGGCAGAGATGCCCAATATCAACATCAGTTTTAAGTTTAATGCTGAGGCTGGCAGACCAGACACTTACCTCAATGGCGAACTCGTGGAAAAGGTGATACGTTCTATCGAGGTGTCCAATCATGTGAGCAAGATAGCAGCTATTCCTTTTGTACGTGAGGCTATGGTTGAGCAACAACGTGAGATGGGTAAGGAGAA
>JAGCPC010000173.1 GCA_017642485.1 Prevotella sp.
GCCTGCAGAATGACGTGATAAAGTTTTCCGAAGGCATTGAATTGCGAGGCATAATCGCCACCAATATAACCATTGAGAATCTTGAGCACAGCTGAAGGCTCTATACCGTAGCGCTTGCAAATGGCGGCATTGACAGATACGGTAAATTGAGGGAAGTTCACTTCGTAAGAACTATACACCTCACCGATCTCTTCACGTTCGCCCAAGGCTTTAGCAAAACGGTCAGTTACCTCTTTCAACTTATCTATCGAGCCACCTTCATAATCCTGCACATACAACTCGATACCATCGCTAAATCCATAACCTGTGACTGTTGGCAGCGCATAAACAAACATGGAACCTGTCTTAATGGGACGGACACGGTCTTCTATCTTTTCAAGTACGTTGTCAATACGATGCTCACTGCCGTTTCGCTCATCCCAAGGTTTAAGCCTCATAATCATCATACCCATATTGGCACCATCGCCACCGAGGATATTCCAACCCACAATGGAAGCACACGTTTCTACCTCTTCAATCTCCTGCACAGCTTCTGCCACCTTATGAACTGTCTTTTTCGTCTGTTCTAAGGTTGAGCCTGGAGGCGTTGTGATGTCAACCATCGTAATACCTGTGTCCTCATAAGGTATCAGACTAGTTGAGGTAACTTTCTGAAACCAGACCAGCAAGACAATAGGTACCACTACCAAGATAGCTGCCAACCACTTATGATGGATGAACGTGGACAAACCTTTCTGATATTTCTCAGTCAGTACTGTCACCGATGCATTAAAGGCGCTTCCTAACCGGTGCCCGAATAAAGAAATCCGTCCTTTGGTCTTTTCCTCATTTTCATCTCTAAGAAGCAGCGCACAGAGGGCTGGAGAAAGGGTGAGTGCATTCAGCGTAGAAAAGGCAACAGCGGCTGCCATTGTCAGTCCGAATTCCTTATAATAGGTGCCGCTCAGCCCACCTGAGAATGAAGCCGGAATAAACACACACATAAAGACCAACGTAGTGGTGATGACAGCCGTACCAATATTGCCCATCGCATTGAGGGTGGCCTGATAAGGACTGCGCAACCCTTTCTCGAATTCGCTCTGTACAGCCTCAACCACCACTATCGCATCATCGACCACAGTACCGATAACCAGCACCAAGGCGAACAATGTGATAAGGTTGAGTGAGAAGCCAACCATATACATAAAGGCAAACGTGGAGAGTAGTGATACGATGATAGCAAAGGCTGGTATCAGCGTGGCACGACTATTCTGTAGGAACAGCAGGACTACCAGCACGACCAACAAAATGGCCTCGACGAGGGTCTTATAGACTTCCGCCATAGAGGCGTCGAGGAAATCATTGCTATCGAGTAGCACTCTGAACTCCACTCCCGGTGGCAATTGAGGACGAGCCTGTTCCATGAGCTCGTCTATCTCCAGATTTACCTGTCGAGCATTGGAACCTGCTTTCTGCGTGATAAAGGCCACCGTACCATTGTGACCATTAATCCAACTATCGGTTGCATAACTTTCAGAACCCAACTCGCAACGAGCCACGTCACACAGGCGGAGCTCTTCACCATCGGGCAGTGACTTAATGACGATGTTCCCAAATTCCTCTTCGCTGAGCAGTCGCCCGCGATATACCAAGGTATATTGGAAGGTATGCTTGGAATTCTCACCCAGTGTACCAATGGCAGCCTCGACGTTTTGTGCCTCCAGCACTTCCTCAATGTCTTGAGGTACCAAGTCGTAATGCGCCATACGCTTCGGATCAAGCCAGATACGCATGGCAAAGGTATTGCCCAGCACATTCACTTTACCAACACCCTTGATGCGTTCCAAGCGAGGTTTAATGTTAATATCGAAATAGTTAGAAATGAAGTCACTCTCGAAACGGTTGTCAGGACACTCAAGGGCGATGACTTTCAAGAAAGTCTGCTGTGACGTCTCCACATGGACACCCGTCTGGAGCACTTCCTGGGGCAGGATGCCCTCCACCTCGGCCACTTTGTTTTTTACCATCACCACCGCCATTTCAGGATCAATGCCATTCTTGAATACTACTTGGATAAAGGCAGATCCACTACTCGTTGACGAGGAGCTGATATAGTCGATACCGTTGGCGCCATTGATAGCCTGTTCGATAGGTACAATCACACTTTTCTGGACAGCCTCGGCACTGGCACCTGGATAATCAGCACTCACCTCTACGATAGGCGGTGCCATGTCAGGAAACTGCTCTACAGGCAGATTGACATAGCCGACTATGCCCACCAGCGCCATCATCACTGCAAGGGCAATCGACAATATCGGACGGTCTATGAAAAACTTGCTTTTCACTTCTTACCTTTCAATTTTTCAATTCTTCAAC
>JAGCPC010000174.1 GCA_017642485.1 Prevotella sp.
ACTCATGATTCTTACAAATTTGACTGCAAAGTTAGCATAATTTTATTAAACTGCAAAGAAAATCGCCAAAAACTTTTACATTTTGTCAGCAATTTGTATATTTTTACTTGCAATTTGATTACTCTTAAGGGTCGAAGGTTTCGATTAGCGAATTGTAATCATAATTTTCAATTCTCAATTTTCAATTCTACTCACCCTTCCCTCAAAAAGTCGAGTGCCTCCTGAATCTCCTCCTTCGTTGCCGTTTGGTTGATACGTATGTCGCCTATGCCACCAAGCAGGGTGAAGTTTATAGTGTCGGCTATGTTCTTCTTGTCATGCGTCATCAGTTCGAGCAGTTCGGGGTAGTCGTCGCAGGTTATGGGCAAGGTGCCGTACACCTCTTTTATATAATATACTACTTGGCGCATCATGTCCTGAGGAAAACTCGTCTTCACACATGCCAAGTACAACTCGCCTATTATGCCGTATGCCACCGCATAGCCGTGCAGTATCGGGTTGTCGTGCCTCATCGCCCACGACTCGAGGGCATGACCTATAGTATGTCCTACATTGAGTGCCTTCCTTATGCCATGCTCCAAGGGATCCTCTGTGACGATCTTCTCCTTTACCTCCACCGATTCGCCTATCATGCGTGCCAACATGTCGAGGTCAGGGTTGGCTATGTCGTAGGCGAGGAGTTCGTCCATCATCCTCCTTCCCTCACGGTTTATCAGTCCGTGTTTGAGCATCTCGGCATATCCCGAACGAATATTCTCCGTGTCGAGTGTTTTGAGAAACTGCGTATTGATTATCACGCAGTTGGCATCACGAAACACGCCTATCTCGTTCTTCAGTCCGCCGAAGTTAAACCCCGTCTTGCCACCCACTGAGGCATCAACCATAGCGAGCAGTGTGGTAGGTATGTTGATGAAATTGATACCACGTTTGAATGTGCTTGCAGCAAATCCTCCGAGGTCGGTCACCATTCCACCGCCGAGGTTTATCAAGAGTGAGTGGCGTGTAGCCCCACCCTTCTGCAGCTCCTGCCACACATGGCTCACGCTATCCAGCGTCTTCTCAACGTCGGATGCGCCGATGGTTATCAATTGAAAATTGAAAATTGAAAATTGAGAATCTTCTAGCACTGGCAAGCAGTACTTCGCCGTATTAGTATCAGTGAGCACGAATATCCTATCGTGCTCACACTCAGCAATGGCGGCAGTCAGCTCCGCCTTAAAATCCTTGGAAATTATTATATTCATCGAACCTTTGAACTCTTAAACTTTTGAACTCTTAAACTTTTGAACTTTTAAACTTTTGGACCTACCTGCACAGTTCCACACATATCCTGTCCTGTAGAGCCCTTGCTAGTGCCGCTTTCATTACCCCTTGGTTGAGTATAGCAAAGGCGAGTTTGTTGCCGTTGGCAGCAGTACAGTAGCCTGCCAGTGAGTATACCCCTGACAGCGTTCCTGTCTTCGCTCTCACGTTGCCTGCTGCTGGCGTGCCTGCCATGCGGTCTTTAAGTGTTCCGTCAACAGCCGCTATGGGCAGTGCGGCAAACAACTCGCGGTATATCGCCTCATTATTATAGGCATAGCGCAGTAGCATCACCTCCATCTCTGCCGATACGTAGTTGTAGAGCGACAGTCCTGAACCATCGGCAAAGCGATGTGGAGAGTTGAGAGTTGACAGTTGAGAGTTGACAGTTGAGAGTTGAGCCTCGAGCACTCGGCTCGCTTTCTTCGCCGTAGATGGCTTACCCTTTGTCAGTCCTATGTGGTAGAACACCGATTCGGCATACAGGTTGTTGCTCTGCTTCATCATCGGCATGAGCACATCTGTCAGTTTGTGCCTTATCTCGTATATCGTCTCGGCATCATCAGGGCAACGTCCTCGCACCGCTCTGCCCATCACGTATATGCTGTCGGCCATCATATAGCGTCGCAGGTGCTCCCCCATGTCATCCTTACGATTATACACCAATGCTGATAACATCGGGTTGTCATCATCCCAGCACCATCCCTCACCATACAGGTCGCTGTCCTTCATCGAGTGGTCCATGTATATATTGCCCCTCACCGTATCAATGCCCATTGCTCTCAGGCTATCCACCATAGATCGCAGGTCACCCTCCGTAATCAGCGGATCCATTGCACCAACGAGGTAAAGAGCTTCTATGGAAGGTTTGAGGTTTGAGGTTTCTTGAACCTCTTGAACCTGCGAAGCGTTTGAGATCTCTTGAACCTGCGAAGCGTTTGAACCAGCGACCTTCAAGGTCGTCCTGTACTCATACTCCGTCCCGAGTTTGTCGAGAGCCGTTATGGCTGTAAACAGTTTCATGGTCGATGCCGGTCTCATCGTCTGACGGGCATCCCGTTCATATACCACGCTGTCGCCGTCGAGGTCATATACCATCAGTCCCATCTGCGATGTCTCAAGCATCTTCGCCTCGCCAATCACGCTATCGAGCCGGTGACTCAACTCTTGTGCGTGAGCCAAATTGAAAAATGAAAAATGAAAATTGAAAATTATGATTACTGCAGCCAACAACATCCTCCTTATGAACACATTACTCATAAGGCTTCCAGTTTCATGCATACAGTCTTTCCTAATCATAATTATCAATTATCAATTGTCAATTTACATCATACGCATGCAGCGGATAGTCAGTGGTGAAGTGCAGTCCTCGGCACTCCTTGCGCTCTATTGCCCAACGAGTGATGAGGTATCCCACGTTGATCATATTACGCAATTCGCAAATGTCCTTGCTTGCTGTCACACGTTTGAAGAGGTCTTCCGTCTCCTCGTAGAGGGTGTCGAGTCTCACCCACGCACGTTTCAGTCGCAGGTCAGAGCGCACTATGCCCACGTAGTTTGCCATTATCGTGCCCACCTCGTGCACGCTCTGGGTTATCAAGACCTTCTCCTCGTTGGTCATCGTACCCTCATCGTTCCATTCTGGCACCATGGTGTTGTAGTCGTACTCGTCTATATGGTCGAGCGAGTGCTTTGCCGCCGTCTCAGCATACACCACCGCCTCTATGAGCGAGTTTGACGCCAGGCGGTTGCCACCATGCAGTCCAGTGCAGGAGCACTCACCGATGGCATACAGTCTCTTTATTGACGAACAGCCGTTCAAGTCCACCTTTATGCCGCCGCACATATAGTGAGCAGCTGGGCGCACTGGTATGTACTCCTTCGTTATGTCGATGCCTATAGAGAGGCACTTCTGGTATATATTGGGGAAGTGATGCTTCGTCTCCTCTGGGTCCTTGTGCGTCACGTCAAGACACACATGATCCAGACCATGTATCTTCATCTCCTTATCAATGGCACGCGCCACGATGTCACGAGGAGCCAGTGACAGTCGCTCGTCATACTTCTCCATGAATGTCTCGCCCGTAGGCAGTCGCAGTATGCCGCCATATCCACGCATCGCCTCCGTGATGAGGTAAGCGGGGTGCGTCTCGTCAGGATGGTAGAGCGCCGTGGGGTGGAACTGCACAAACTCCATGTCAGCCACCGTGCCCTTGGCCCTATATACCATTGCCACACCGTCGCCTGTGGCTATGACGGGGTTTGTCGTCGTCTGATATACTGCACCGCAGCCTCCAGTGCACATCACCGTCACCTTCGAGAGGTACATGTCCACCTTCTGCGTCTCGGGGTTGAGCACATAGGCGCCGTAGCACTCTATGTCGTTCGACTGTCTCGTCACCTCTATGCCCATGTGGTGCTGTGTTATTATCTCCACAGCAAAGTGGTTTTCCTTTATGTCTATGTTAGGGTTGCGTCGCACCGCCTCCATCAGTCCGCGCTGTATCTCCGCTCCCGTATCGTCGGCATGGTGCAGTATGCGAAATTCCGAGTGTCCGCCCTCACGGTGCAGGTCAAAGAGTCCGTCCTCGTTCTTGTCGAAGCGCACTCCCCACTCCACCAGTTCCTTTATCTGTGACGGTCCCATCCTCACTACCTGTTCCACGGCAGCGGGGTCGCTGATATAGTCACCTGCTATCATCGTGTCATTGATATGTTTCTCAAAGTCGTCAACGATAACGTTTGTGACTGACGCCACGCCACCCTGTGCCCTTGTTGTATTAGCCTCATCGAGTGTCGTCTTGCATATCAGGCATATCCTGCCCTTGTTGGCCCTCGCCACCTTCAGGGCATAGCTCATTCCTGCCACGCCCGAACCAATAATCAGAAAGTCATACTTGTAAACCATATACCTTATAAAATCACGATGGTTATTATCTTTAATGTGCAAAATTACAAAATTTTTCACGCTCTGCAAAAAATAATTACTAATTCCTAATTACTAATTACTATTTTTTTAGTAACTTTGGATAAGTTTTATGCACTCGGCAAAAAAAATAAATAAATTTATTTTGTCATTTGCTCTCGTTTTAGTAACTTTGCAACCGCAAACGTTTGATTCGCTAACTTAATGCACTAACTAAACAATAATTAAAAACTTTATGAAAACAAAACTACTCAGTATGCTGATGCTCTGCATGGGAGCAACGGCGATGGCAACTAATTACTTCGCAGCACCAGGCGCCACGGGCGATGGCAAGAGCATCAACACTCCTGGTGACATCAACAAACTCGCTTCCAAGACGATAGCAGGCGGCGACTCACTGTTTTTGTTGGATGGCGTGTATTACGTCACAGCTACCGTTGACATTAAGACCGCTGCTGGTACGGCTGACAAGATGACCTATGTAGGCTCATACAAGGGCTCACGTCCTATCATCGACGGCTACAAGATGGCATACAGCAACAACAGTCAGTCAAATGGCCTGCGTTCACGCGTGGCTTATGTTCACCTCTGTGGCATCACTGTGCGCTTCGCCGGTTTCAAGGGTTTCCTCATCGGTGGCAGCTACAACAAGATAGAGAACTGCACAGCTCAGGCAAGTGTCGATTCAGGCTTTGGTGTGAAGGATGCTGACAACTGCACCTTCATCAACTGCGACTCTTTCGATAGCTTCGACTATCAGCTTGGTGGCACCAGCAACCCTGACTTCGGTGGCAATGCCGACGGTTTCTGCGATAAACAGTTCTCTGGTGGTGGTAATACCTATATCAACTGCCGAGCATGGAACAACTCTGATGACGGTTGGGACCTCTACAAGCGTGTTACCACAGCACCTATCGTGTTTATCAACTGCATCACCTACAACAATGCTCCTGAGTACTACGACTTCACAGGCAACTCACGTCTCGAGACCGACAAGAGTTGGTTTGACTCAGTAGAGGGCAAGACGATGACCACCTCAAAGAATCATACCGACACATGGTATCGCACACATTATTATAATAACGGCAACAAGAACGGCTTCAAGATTGGCGGTGCCGGCGTGGCTACTGATGTCACGATGTACCGCTGCCTCGCTGTTGCTAATACTATCAAGGGTTTTGACCAGAACTACACCCAGGGCAACGTGAAGCTCTACAACTGCTCAGCATACGACAACAAGAACAACTACCACTTCGGTTCGGCTGAGATGGCGAGCCTCGACATCCGCAACTCCATCAGCCACTACAGCCATGAGGCAGACTGGAGCAAACCAAAGGATGAGCACTGGAAGGACATCATAACAACGGGTAACTATACTCACTCAAGCAACTCATGGGATATGGACGGTATGACACCAACCGATGCTGACTTCATCAGCCTTGACCCTGCAGCTACCACTGTGGATCGCAACGAGGACGGCACATTCACCATTCCTACGATGTGTCTGGCAGAGGGCAGTAAGTTTATCGATGCCGGTGAGATAATCGCAGGCTACTCTGACTACACAGGCAGCAAACCAGACCTCGGTTGGAAGGAGTATGATGCAACAATACCTACAGAGGTTATCAGCGTATCAGAAGAAAAGACACTCCCCGATATGCGTCGCCTCAACATCTACACCCTCGACGGTCAACTCGTCGGCATGTCAGCATACGGCAATCTGAAAGGCCTCAAGGCTGGTACATACATCGTACGCGACTTCGACAACGGCAAGGCTATCAAGGTTGTGGTAGAGTAAAGTGTAAAGTGTAAAGTATAAGGGTAGGTCTCAACCGAGGCCTGCCCTTACTGTTTCTAACAGTTTTTCGATTTATCACCAAAATATCGATAAAATCGGCAAAAATCATCATTTAAAGCAGAAAAACAGACAAGAAAAAGGTAGTTTGAAACAAATTTACATAATAGTTGAAACAAATTTGCCCCCTCTGTTATCTGAAAACTTCGTAACTTTGCACTCGAAGGTTAACACAACTGTGAAGTTCTGTTACTTTTTAAGTTAGTAAAAATTAGTAGTTAGTCAATAAAGTCTGGTATATCTCAGTTGAGGTGTACCAGTCTTTTTTTTGTCCATAGAGCATGCCGTTTACTTGACGGATATTAAAAAAACTTAAAGAAAACGCAAACTATGAACCGTGAATTGTTAACTATGAACTATTTTTTGTACCTTTGCACCTCAATATTGCGCTACGCACGCGAGTGCGCGGTGCTTTTTTGCGTAAATAACAAAAAACAAAATAATTCGAACAAAGAAATGAACATTACATTTGAAAACCCAGAGAAGGTAAGCGGCCTTATGACAATCACCGTTGAGGAGGCTGATTATCAAGACAACGTGAAGAAGCAGCTCAACGAGTATCGCAAGAAGGCTAATATCCCTGGCTTCCGCCCAGGACAGGCTCCTATCGGCATGATAAAGCGTCAGATAGGTGCACAGGTAAAGGTTGATGCTATCAACAAACTGGTGGGCGAGAAACTTTACGACTACATCAAGGAAAACAAAATCAACATGCTCGGCGAACCTATGCCACACCTTGGCGAGGAGCCAGTTGACCTTGACAAACCTGCACCCTACACACTGAAGTTCGACATTGCTGTGGCTCCCGAACTCGACATCACCCTGTCAAAGCGCAACAAGATAGCTTACTACAACGTCAAGGCTGACGACAAAATGATAGACCAGCAGATCGACGCATACGCTTCACGTGGTGGCTCATACGAGAAGGTGGACAGCTACGAAGACAACGACATGCTGAAGGGCGACCTGCGCGAGCTCAACGAGGATGGCACCACAAAGGAGGGCGGCATAGAGGTGTCTGAGGCTGTGATGCTGCCTTCATACATGAAGGTGGACGAGCAGAAAGCACTCTTCCAGGGCTGCAAGGTGGGCGACATCATCACCTTCAACCCTAAGAAGGCTTACCCTGAGTCACCAATAGAGATATCTTCACTCCTGAAGATAACAAAGGAGGAAGTGGAGAACGTCAACAGCGACTTCTCATACCAGATAACAGAGATCTCACGCTACAAGAAGCACGACATCAATCAGGAGCTCTTCGACCAGGTATTCGGCAAGGACGCAGTGAAAGACGAGAAGGAATTCCGCGAGAAGATTGCAGCACAGCTCAAGGAGCAGCTCGATGCTAACGCTGAGTACCGTTTCCTCGCCGACGTACGTGCTTACGTAGAGAAGAAGCTCGGTAAGGTACAGTATGCTGACGAAATAATGAAGCGCATCATGCTTGCCAACAATAAGGACAAGGATCAGAAGTACGTCGATGACAACTACGAGCAGTCTATCAAGGAACTCACATGGCACCTCGCTAAGAACAAACTTCTGGAGCAGACAGGTGTGAAGATTGAGGATGCCGACGTCAAGGAAGTTGCCAAGGAGATGACAAAGATGCAGTTTGCACAGTATGGTATGAACAACATCCCTGACGAGTACATCGAGCAGTATGCCGAGGAGATGCTGAAGAAGCCGGAGCAGGTTGACCAGCTCATCAATCAGGCTGCTGACCGCAAACTGATGAAGGCTCTCAAGGACATCGTTGCCCTCGACGAGAAGGAAATCAGCTTTGAGGAGTTTCAGAAGCTCAGCTAATACTTAGAAGTTAACGTGGCTAGGGCCACTTAGAAGTTAAAGAAAAAGCCAGTCGGGAAGTTCCCGACTGGCTTTTTCCATTTTAATTATTACTTCTTAATGATTGAAGCCTCGGCTTCAATCATTAAGGTTTATTGCCTCCATCAATTTGACGGCATCTACATACTGCGCTATGCCTTCGGCAACCTTCTTGGCATCCTGCATGGCGTGGACCACGGTGGCTTGGCGACCTACCACATCGCCTCCGGCGAAGACACCCTTGCGGGTGGTCATGCCATAGGGCACGTCGCGAGTGATGAGGAACTTGTGCTCATCGTTCTCCAGTCCTGATGTGGTGCGCACAATCTTGGTGTGGGGCGTGGCACCGATTGCCATTATGATGTTGTCAGCAGGGAGTGTCTGCACTACGGGCTCCTTGTCTGGCTCCTTGGTTTCGAGTACTATCTCCTTGATGTCGAGCTTGTCATCAACGTGTATCTCCTTGATGCTGCTCCACCAGTTGAAGTGTACGCCTTCCTTCAGAGCATCATCGTACTCTGCATGCAGCGCAGCCATAGTGTCAATGCCTTTATGATATATAACCTCCACAGATGAGGCTCCTATGCGTAGGGCAGTGCGTGAGGCATCCATCGCGGTGTTGCCACAACCGATAACCCATACCTTAGCGCCCTCATCGA
The DNA here is from genome assembly GCA_017642485.1 of Prevotella sp. Classification (GTDB taxonomy): domain Bacteria; phylum Bacteroidota; class Bacteroidia; order Bacteroidales; family Bacteroidaceae; genus Prevotella. Next base: position 8,567 of record JAGCPC010000174.1, read on the forward strand.
CGGGTATCTCCTTACGATCCATGAAACCCTCAGAGATGAGTTCCACTCGGCGTAGGAAGTGTGTGGCAAGGCGTATGCGCTTGAGGTCGGCACACTTTACGAGGTTTGAGGTTTCTTGCCTTGCAAGCGTAGCTTCGCGTCCGATGAGAGGTTCGAGGTTTGAGGTTTCGTTATCGCTATCGCTCCCAGAGATGCACTTACCATTTTGATATATTGGTATCTCGAGTGATTTAGGTTTGCTCATACCAGTGCCGATGAACACAGCGTCAAAGCCCTGATTGAAGAGCCCATCAACAGTTATCTCCACTCCGACATGGGTGTTGCGGTGTATGATGACTCCCATCTTCTCGATGTAACGTATCTCACGTGCCACCACCTCCTTTGGCAGACGATATTCGGGTATGCCATAGCGTAGCATACCGCCACATTGTGTCTCCATCTCAAACATTTCGACAGCAAAGCCCATACGACTGAGGTCTCCTGCCACGGTAATACCTGAAGGACCAGCCCCTATCACAGCCACCTTACCACGGGTTTTCTCTGTGATGTCTTCATGGGTGAGCTCATTCTCTGAGTCGAAATCAGCAATAAAGCGTTCCAGTTTGCCTATATGGACAGCCTCACCTTTCTTGCCGAGTACGCATGAGCCCTCACACTGTTTCTCGTGACCGCATACTCGACCGCATACAGCTGGTAGGTTACTCTTGGCACGGATAATGCTGATGGCATTACCCAGATTGCCCTTCTTTAGTTCGTGTATCCAGTCGGGTATATCATTACTGATAGGACATCCCTTCTTGCACTGCGGCACCTTGCAGTGCAGACAGCGCTGAGCCTCCTGTATGGCTTCCGCCATAGTGTAGCTCTCGTTGATTTCTTCTTCGAATTTCATGGAGGATAGTGAAAATTGAAAATTGAAAAATAACTCCTTATTATTTATTGAGTAATCTGTCCTTAATCCACAACATGTGCTCATACTCCATGCGTTCGCTGGTCCAGTGTTCGTTTATGGGTGTAAGAACACACTCCTTGGGACAGGTGAGGGTGTTCCATGCCGCATAGCTGGTGGTGGGCGGACAGGTGTTGTCGTTGTATCCCCATGTCATGCGCACAGGACATTTTACCAAGCGGCAGAAGTTGATGATATCGTAATAACTCAGCACATCTATAATATGTGGGGTGAGCTGTTCGGGTTTGAAATGCGGATAGCCACCAGTGCGCCCCTTCTCAGCATAGCCTGCCATATCGGTAAGGGCGGGATGATTGACACAACAAGCGGTGACACGTGGGTCAAGGGCTGCAGTGACTAATGCCAAGGCTCCACCCTGCGAACCACCCTGTACGGCAAGATTCTTACCGTCCCATTCGGGCAGCGAGCAGAGAAAATCGGTCCAGCGCACCATGCCTGCATAGACATGACGCAGGTAGTATGCCTCGCGGTTGTCTATGCGGTTAGTGAAATAGCCGTTGTCCTTGGAAGCAAAGGCGCTACGGATTTCCCTAAAAGTGCTTTCAGGCAAACGAGGGTCGAGTCCGTGAATCTCGGCCTCAAGACGTATAAAACCCTCTTCGGCGTAGTATCTATGGCGCAGAGGATCCTTGATGGTCTTGACGCCAGCACCAGGAGGAGAGAATACGGCAGGCAGTCGTTTGCCATCACGATCCTTAGGCATAAAGAGGTATCCGTACATGGAATGCTCACTGTCCACCTGCAGTTTTATGAGCCAACAGTCTATCTTGTCAGTACAAAATTCCTTTGACAGTTCGCGGGTATAGGAGAGCGGTATCTTGTGCATCTCATCAAGTGTCTGTCTCCAAAAAGTGCCGAATCCATCGGGATTTTTTGTGTATGGAAGTATCTTATTCGCATCATATCCCACCTTGATGTGATGGGTTGTCTTCTCGCCATCAACCTCAGCAGAGAGGTTAAGATAGGTAAAGCCTGGCACATTTCGCGTGCCGAGGTCTATCACCGCCTTGCCATCTTTCAGTCTTACGCTGCCCTTTGATGAGGCTGACAGCATATCCTGTCCTATCTCGTAGTACACCTGTATATCCTTGGCATAGCCATACTTGAAGAACTGTACCTCCACGGTGGCTCTCTCGCCTGTCTTATAAAGCCAGTCGGCGTGGTTGGGGGTGGTGACCCAGAGGAAGTCACTGCGATAAGGATAGTTTTCTGCCGCTACGGTCATAGCCATAGCGAGCAGCATGATTGCGATAAGGGTTATCTTTTTCATCTATTGAAAATTGAATATTGAACATTTAACGCCAAACGACTAAAAGAATAGGAATTTCTTCTTCTTTTTCGTTTTGGTTGTATCGTTTGCAGCAGCCTCCTTGGCGGCTTGCTTCTCAGCTTTTTGCTTGGCTTTCTCCGCCTGTCGCGCTTCCTTTGCCGCCTGTTTGTCGGCCTTGCGCTGAGCTTTCTCTTCCAGCTTAGCCTTCTTGGCAGCTTCCTTCTCGGCATATTTTGCCGCATAAGCTCTTGCTTGCTCTATATCTTTTTGAGTCCACTTGCGCACTACCAGATTGTCATCCTTGGTTATGTATGTCTTGTAGTTGTAGTACTGATCATTGTCTGTCTGGTGATATATAAAATCAACACCGACATTAAACAATTTCTTCACCCATAGAGTACTGCCATTGGCGGTGAAGCCATCACTTTCGAGGGCTATCTTGACTTGGTGTATAGTAACCTTATCATTGAGCATCTTGGTGTCGGTGATGATACCACTAAAGGTGCCTCGTGGCAGTTTTCCCTTCACACGTCCCAGTTTCTTAGCCCACTTCTTGCTTGCTATGTCAAAGTTGTATTTGGCAGAGAACGACGTGGTGCCTATCTGTTTTACTTCCATCACCTTGCCCACTTCGAAGTCCTTAACGCTGGCGGTACCACTCATATAGCGTGTCTTGCCGTTGAGGTTGAAGTCAAACCTGATATTGCCAAACTTAGTAATCAGCACGCCATGAAAATCCTGATTCCATCGATAGATATTGAGGTATCCCCTGTAATGGACATCACCCAGCATTCGCATCTGACTTTGCATCTTGAGGTTTACCTGTTTGGAGAAATGGTTGACCAGTTGCTCCTTTATGCCATTACGTGCGGAGAGATTGACGTTGCGGATATGAAACTTAAACTGCTTCTTCTTTGTGATGTCGAGCATTTTGCCCTCTGCAGTGAGGTTAAGGCGCTTATCGTCAGTTGTAACGTGGATGTTACGCAAATTGAGTTTGTCCAGTTCGCCATCAACACTGGCAGTAAGGTTGAGCGGCGTGGTGAAATTACGCAGTGCACGAGCCTTGTATATGGCGAGGTCCTTCAACACCACCCTTGCGCTGATGGGGGTCTTGCTGAGGGTGATGACAGGCTTTTTCTTTATGGTGCCGCTATCGGTCTTGGTATCAACTATCGTCAGGGTGCCTGTCAGATGGGGAATCGTTGCCTTTGTGCCGTTGCCACGCGTGGCGTTGATGTCATTGAGCCCTATCTCCATAGGTCTTGTCATATCGAATACGGTCTTCCCATCTTTCTTCGCCAAATGGATGGTTATGGCATCCGACCCTTTTATATCAAAATTCCAGTATATGAACTCTCCATGAAGTTTTTCGAGAGTCACCTCCATACATGTGTCGCCCTTCATGGCGAGGTTAAGGCTTTCAAAGGCTGCTACGGTATTAGAATTCTCCTCCTTAGCTTTTAACTTGAGCACGGAAAACTTCTGTGGCAGGTTGTCATCGAGTTTGCCGCGTATCTGTACGTTATCCACCCTTAAGCGCATGTGGTTGCCGTCGAGTTTCGGTTTGCCATCAAACTTATTAACCTTGTGGGGCAGCGACTTCACATCCCACTGTACATAGGTTCTTTGCAGGCTGAGAAGTTTCAGATCCAATGACAAAGGTGTCTTGTCTTTATTCTTCTCCTCTTCCTTGTCTTTATCCTTCTTGTGCGACAGTGACTTTATGACATCAAGAGCAAACTGGTAATTGGCTGCAGTATCCTTGTGCTCTTTGTAGAACACTCCAGATGCTCCGTGCAGATATACGCGTTCTATCTCCACTTGGCGATCAAAGATTCTTGTAAGGTCCACCATAGCCTCCAGCGTATCAACCTTGAGCATGGTGACGTTCTTGCGGTCATCTATCTCCAAGCCATAGAGCGCCACACCTCCCTTGCTGAAGCTGATGGCTATCTTATCAACCTTCACTCGTGTGCCCAATGTCTCTTGCAACATGGCGACA
>JAGCPC010000175.1 GCA_017642485.1 Prevotella sp.
ATTTATTTTTAATTATGGCAACAACAACAAAGGCTGCAGCCCCAGCCAAAAAGAATTCGGGCTTTGGTGGTATTAAGGCTGCATGGGTTATCTTGGTAATTTGTGCATGTGCTGGTTATGGTGTATGGTACTTCGTAATGGGTGATCCCAGCAACTTCGTTGGTGGCGATCGTAGCGGTCATCCTGCTAACCTGCTGGGTACTGTATATAAGGGAGGTTTCGTTGTAGGTCTGATCCTTACACTTCTCTTCACCGTTATCTGCCTTGGTATCGAGCGTTTCTTCGCTATCAAGAGTGCTGCAGGTAAGATTAACCTCGCCAAGTTCACAGCTCAGGTTAAGGAGCTCATCAAGGCTCAGAAGTTCGAAGAGGCTGACAAGCTTTGCGACAAGATGCAGGGTTCTGTAGCTAACGTAGTTAAGGCTTCTATCGCCGCTTATAAGGACGTTGAGGGTAACGACACTCTGAAGAAGGCTGCTAAGATCGCTAAGATTCAGCAGGCTCACGAGGAGGCTACTCAGCTTGAGATGCCTACTCTGCAGATGAACCTCCCAATGGTTGCAACAATCGTATCTCTGGGTACTCTGACCGCTCTGTTCGGTACCGTACTTGGTATGATCGGATCATTCCAGGCTCTGTCTGCTGGTGGTGGTGCTGACTCTATGGCTCTGTCTGCAGGTATTTCTGAGGCTCTGGTTAACACAGCTTCTGGTATCTTGACATCATGGGTAGCTACCGTAGTTTACAACTTCTTCTCAAACAAGATCGATAAGCTGACATTTGCTCTCGACGAGATTGGTTACACAATCGCCGCTACATACGATTCTAACCACAACGAGGCTTAATATTTATCCATTTTTCTAACTCACAAATAAAGCATTTAGAGAATGGCTAAAATTAAGATACAGAAAAAAGACATCTGGATTGACATGACGCCTATGTCAGACGTGATGACGCTGCTTCTGTGTTTCTTTATGTTGACTTCAACATTCTTGACACCAGAACCAGTTTCAGTCACAGCGCCTAATTCTGTGTCGGAGGTTAAGATACCAGAGCAGGACGTGCTCAACATTCTGGTTACACCAGAGGGACATGTCTTCTGTGGTACCGAAAACAAGAACAACATGCAGGCCATGATGGAGACCATGACAGACAAGTTTGGTGTCCAGCTGAACGCCACCCAGATCAAGCACTTCCGCGAGGATGCTATGGTTGGTGCTCCAATGTCAAAGCTTGCTGCTTATCTTGACCTCGATACAGAGAAGATGGGTGAGGCAATTCAGAAGCTCGGACTTCCGCTTGATAGTATCAACGGAGGCAAGAGCGAGTTCCAGGAGTGGGTTGCTGCAGCACGCGACGCTAACCCCGACATCAAGCTCGCCATCAAGTGCGACTCAAAGACTCCTTATTCAGCAATTAAGAAGTTGATGTCAGAGCTCCAGGATATGAACGAGAACCGTTTCCAGCTGATTACGAATCTCGATGTTAAACGTTTAAACGACTAGTAGTATTATGGCAAAAAAGAATCTATCAAAGCAGAAAAAGATGGATACCCGCGTGAACTTCACGCCAATGGTAGACATGATGATGC
>JAGCPC010000176.1 GCA_017642485.1 Prevotella sp.
ATTGCGAGGCAAAGGTACAACACAACTACAAATGCTACAATGTGTATTTCAACGAATGCTTACTAATCATATCCGTTGGAAAAATAAAATCGAGTAGGAGGAAAATGAAGTAGTTTTCCTCCTACTTTCATTTTCCGACCTCTCACACCACCGTACATGCGGTTCCGCATACGGCGGTTCTTCGTTTACGATATCAATACGTAGTAATCCATTAAGCAACGATAGCCTGCGCGATACAAGTTAGAATTACTCATTGCAAGATGTACGCTCCACGTGTCAGCGACATGCCAATAGCCATGAGTCCAGCCTTGTTTCCATGCCTGCTTTTTAGGCAATCCACATTTGATGAGGTTCGCTATCCGCGTCTTCGGATTCTTCCAACTCTTCCATATGCACATACGGATGCGGCGACGCAGCCATGCGTCTATGGTTTCAAGAGTCTTCTTCATCCTTGCCAGCTTGTAGTATTCCACCCAGCCGCGGATAAAGAGTTTCAGCGCTTCCTTGCGTTGCTTGTAGCCCATGCCATTACTTCGCCCCGTCAGCATTCTAAGTTTCGCTTTCAGTTTGTCGATGGTCTTGGCATGTAAACGCAACTGACACTTGTTCTCGTTGTCAAAGTAAAACGAGTACCCAAGAAACTTCTTTCCGCATACAGAGCCTGTACCTGTCTTATCACGATTCACTTTCAAGAAAAGCTTACCCTCGATAAACTTCGATATGCTCTCAAGTATGCGTTCTGCGGCACGCTCGCTTCTGCAAAATATCATGCAGTCGTCAGCGTAGCGCACAAAGGGATGACCACGTCTCGTCAGTTCCTTGTCCAGTTCGTTGAGCATGATATTGCTCAACAGTGGACTTAAAGGACCGCCTTGCGGCACACCTCTCTTCGTTTCTTCGTACTTGCCTGCAACCAGTACACCCGCATTCAGGTATTTATGGATAAGCGAGACTACTCGCCCGTCCTTTATCGTTCTGCTGATTACCTCTATCAGCTTTGAGTGATTCACGTTGTCAAAGAACTGCTCCAGGTCAAGGTCGATGCAGAAGCGGTTGCCATCGTTGATGATGGATTGCGCACACCGCAAGGCCTGATGGGCACCTCGATGAGGACGGAAACCAAAGCTGTTGGGACTGAACTGAGGTTCGTATAGCGGTTGCAAGATTTGGGCTATACTTTGTTGGACTAAGCGGTCTACTATGGTAGGAATGCCGAGCGGACGCTTCTTGCCGTTATCCTTGGGTATCTCGACCCGTCGGACAGGATTAGGACGGTACTTGCCGTCCAAAAGTTTCTTTACTAACTCATCCTTATGGCTGCGCAGGTAAGGCAAAAGTTCTTTTACCTCCATGCCATCGATACCGCCACTTCCCGCATTGCTCACGACCCGCTTGTAGGCAAGGTTCATGTTGCTCGGCGAGACAATCTGCGTTAGCAAGTCTCCCTCTACGATTGGTACTTCCACAAGGTTGTTTTCAATTATCCCCATGCAAGTCTGCACTCCATGCGTACATCGGGATTCCGTCCTTGTCTCTGCATGGCAGCCTTTTCCTGTTTTCTGCATTTCTTCCTTCATAGGGTAATCTTCATTTACTACTTGTTTAACTAAAGTTCTGCCCTTCCCTACTTGTATCGACTCCTGTAGGTACTATGGCATCTGCTGACTTCTCGCAGTTCGTTGTTACTACTTGCCTTGTGGGCTCGCCTGCGAGACCTCTCCAGTTATGGACGTATTCTTTCCATCTTATACCTGCCACATTTACACCGGTCGTTCCGTATAGCTATAGGACTTTCGTGTTCTTTGCCGCCTCATCCACGACCATATGCCTTGTATGTGGTTTCTGTAC
>JAGCPC010000177.1 GCA_017642485.1 Prevotella sp.
CCATGGACGCATGGCATCAGGCCGACTGCAGGGTCGCCTCCTCAAGATGTTTGTCGAGATGATACGTCCACAGCACATCCTCGAGATAGGCACCTTCTCAGGCTACTCCGCCCTCTGCATGGCAGAAGGGCTTGCTAACGTTAACGTTAACCTTAACCTTAACCTTAACGTTAACGATAACCTTAACCCCCTCCCTAAACAGGGAGGGATGGGGAGGGTCTTTACCTTTGAAATCAACGACGAGCAGGAACCCTTCACGCGAAAATGGATAGAAGAGTCGCCCTGGGCGGAATATGTTACTTTTATCATAGGTGATGCCAAGGAAAAGGCGAAAGACTTAGGAGTAACATTCGATATGGCATTCCTCGATGGTGACAAACGAACCTACGTAGAGGACTATGAGGCGATACTGCCCCTGATGAACCCAGGCGGCTTCATCCTTGCCGACAACACACTGTGGGATGGTCATGTCATAGACCACGACTACGATCGCGACTATCAGACGCAGGGCATCCGCCGTTTCAATGACCATATAAAAAATGACCCCCGCGTGTCGAGAGTCATCCTGCCCCTGCGTGATGGGCTGACGATAATACGAAAAAATTAGATAACAGATAGAGCGACACCCTGCTTAGCTGTGAAGTTCGGCGTATTTTTTATTTCCTCCCCATGATGTTGCGTGGGTGGTGCTGCTCTATCTCCTCCCTGAGGGTGGACATGTCGATGTGAGTATAGATTTCTGTGGTGCCGATGCGCTCATGTCCCAGCATGGCTTGGATGGCGCGGAGCGAGGCACCACCCTCGAGCAGGGCGGTGGCAAAGGAATGGCGCAGGGTATGGGGCGAGATGGTCTTCTTGATGCCAGCCATGGCAGCCTGTTGCTTTATCATTATTAGTATCATGGTACGCGTGAGATGTGCACCTCTGCGGTTGAGAAAGACATAGTCTTCCTCGCCTGGTTTTATCTTCATGTGACAGCGATTGTCATACCATAGATGCAGTTCCTTGATGGCACGCTGTGATATGGGCACGAGTCGCTCCTTGGAACCCTTGCCAAGAACTCTGAGAAATCCCTCCTCCTCATACACCTGTGAGAGGGTGAGGGTGACGAGTTCGGACACACGCAGTCCGCATGAGAAGAGCACCTCTATGATCGCCCTGTTGCGGTGTCCCTCCCACTTGCTGAGGTCGATGCTTGCCTCGAGCATATCGACCTCCTCTGTCGATAGCACCTCGGGCAGGTGCTTGTCCTGAACGGGTGACTCAAGGAGTTCGGCAGGGTCTTGTTCTATCCACCCATCCATAGCCAGAAACTTATAGAAAGCCCTCACGCCACAGAGTATCCTGGCGTGTGAAGAGAGTGAAATGCCTAAGTCGTGAAGGGAAGCGGAGAACTCCTGTAGGTCGGCAAGAGAGAGTCCCAGAAGCCCCCTCCCAACCTCCCCCTGCAGGGGAGGAGTTCCAGCTTGCGCGTCCTTCTTTGTACAATCATTGATTTCTTCGCCTCCCCTGCAGGGGGAGGTTGGGAGGGGGCTGTTCCACTCCACCAACTTGCCTACGTCATGCAGGTAGGCTTCCAGCGTATTTGCTGAAAGACCGCGCTGCAACCTGAGGTAGCGACGAAAAGCGGATATGGGATTGTTTTTATTCATAGGGAGATAAAGGCATTACCCCTCGATGATGATGTTTTCTTAACTCTTAATTCTTAACTCTTAACTAGTACTCAATTTTTTCAAGGAACAGGGCGTGGGCAGGCATCGACTCGCCAGCCTGGGTGCGCTGTTTGCCCTCTATCACATTGCGAAACTGCTCTAAAGTCATGCGGTGACGTCCCACCTCTACGAGTGTGCCCACTACGGCGCGCACCATGTTGCGCAGGAAACGGTTGGCAGTGATACGGAAGTGCCACTGGTGCTCTGATGTCTGCACCCATCGTGCCTCCGTCACTGTGCACAGTGTAGTTTTTACGTCGGTGTGACTCTTGCAGAAAGCGGCAAAGTCGCTGTACTCCGTGAGCATTGCTGCAGCCTCGTTCATCAAGGCGAAGTCAAGGTCGTAGTGACACTGCCAAGTATATTGACGGTTGAAGGGGTCGCGCTGAGTGGTGAGGTAATAGTGATATGTGCGTGCAGTGGCAGAGAAGCGGGCGTGCATATCGTCAGCCACCTGTTCTATACGGTATATACAGATGTCGGGCGGCAGCATACGATTGAGGCGGTAGGATAAATTAACGGGAACGTTAACGGGGTCTTCAAAATGTGCTACCATGTGGCGTGCATGTACCCCTGCGTCGGTTCTGCCGGCTCCCACGATGTCGATGGATTGCCCCAGCAGTGTAGAGAGGCATCGCTCTATCTCGCCCTCCACGCTGATGCCGTTAGGTTGTATCTGCCATCCATGATATCTCGTACCGTCGTATGCCAGATGTATGAAGTATCGCATTGATTTTTTTCTTTTTTCGTTTTGCTTCTGCAAAGTTACGGAGAAAAGTTGAAAGTTGAAAGTTGAAAGTTTTAAGTATAAAGTTTGGAGTTTTGCTAAAAATTCTTAATTCCTTGGCTTAACTGATACGTGGAAAGAAATTTATTGCTATCTTTGCAAAACAGCTAATAACTGAATGTTCTAACAAAAACAGTATTATAACAATTACTTAAAAAAACACTACTATGGCAAATTTACAGAATTTCTCCCTTGAGGGAAAGAACGCTTGGATTACAGGTGCTTCTTACGGTATTGGTTTCAACATTGCTAAGGCTTTCGTGGCTGCTGGCGTAAAGACCATCATTTTCAACGATATCAACGAGGCTGCTCTTGAAAAGGGTCTCGCCAACTACAAAGAAGCAGGCATTGAGAACGTGAAGGGTTACGTATGCAACGTATGCGACGAAGTGGCTGTTGCTGAGCTCGTTAAGAAGATTCACGAAGAGGTAGGTCAGATTGACATCTTGGTTAACAATGCAGGTATCATCAAGCGTATCCCTATGCATGAGATGAAGCGTTCTGAGTTCCAGGCTGTCATTGATGTTGACCTGGTAGCTCCTTACATCTGCGCTGCTGCTGTTATCCCTGAGATGATGGAGCGCAAGGAGGGTAAGATCATCAACATCTGTTCTATGATGTCAGAGCTCGGTCGTGAGACAGTAAGTGCTTACGCTGCTGCTAAGGGTGGTCTGAAGATGCTTACTCGTAACATCTGTTCAGAGTACGGTGAGTACAACATCCAGTGTAACGGCATTGGTCCTGGCTACATCGCTACTCCTCAGACAGCTCCTCTGCGTGAGCGTCAGCCAGACGGCTCTCGTCATCCATTCGATTCATTCATCTGCGCTAAGACACCTGCTGGACGTTGGCTCGACCCATCAGAACTCGGTGGTCCTGCAGTATTCCTTGCTTCAAAGGCTTCTGATGCCGTTAACGGTCACGTGCTCTACGTGGATGGCGGTATCCTGGCTTACATCGGCAAGCAGCCATCATAAGTAAGTATAAAGCATAAATGCGTAAAGTATAAAGTTTTGCCCCTGCAAGTTAACAAGGCTTGCAGGGGCTTTTTTATGTAATAAAAAGTGCAAAGATACCTTAAAAAACACCTTACTTTCAACTTTAAACTTTCAACTTTAAACTTTTATTTGTACCTTTGTGGCTGATTTTACGTTGAATAATAGTAGCTATTATGATAAGACCCCTTAGCCTCAGTGCTATCCTGATATCAGTGATATGCCTCATGTCATCATGTATGAACAGCGATGAGGCTACAACATCTACAGCATACGAAGATACTGCCATCACCTCGTTCACACTGGGAACGGTGAAGGTAAACAGATACATTGGCAAGAAGAAATATGCCAAGGATGCAGACGGAAACCCTGTAGATAGTTTCTACACCTACAGCTATACGGGCAGCAACACACCGGTGTATATCGACCATCTCACAAGAGAGATATACAACACGGACTCGCTGCCTGCTGGTGCATATATGAAGATGCTTACCAGTGTGACATCAAAAAATTCCAATACCATAACTTACCGTGACTGGGACGCTGAGGAAAGTGCTGCATGGACAAGGTACTCATCCACAGACTCCATAAAGTTTGTCAACGACGAGGGCGAGATAAGGCCTCTGCGCTTCCGTGTGTTGGCATCGACGGGTGGATACACTCGCGACTACAAGGTGACGATAGTCAGCCATAAGGAGTATGCTGACTCTTTCCAGTATGTCACCTTGGCGCCACAGAGTATCTTTACAGATGCTAAGAGTCTGAGAGGTACAGCGACGTCAAAGGGACTGTATGTGCTTGTCGGCAATGGTACATCGAGCACTTTGTATCTCGGTACCGCTCATGGCACGGCATGGACGACGGTGGCAGGCACGTATGGCAGTGGAGCCACTATAGCGTCAGACGATGAAGACAATATATACATACTCGATGGTAACACCATCCATTATGGCAGCGATGCACCACTACAGACTGCTGACGTGACGGGGTATGCTCTCAGCGTACTGGCAGGAAACTGTAAGGATGAGGTGTATGCAGTCAACAGTGATGGCAAGATGATGGTGGCTCACACCAACAACCTCGCCACATGGACTAAGGATGCGGTATATGACAACGATGACCTATTGCCGACAAAGGATATCAGCTATGCTACGGCAGTGCAGAAGGTGAACAACGACGTGACACGCATCACCATCGTGGGTAATAAGGCTACATACTCTGGAACGGACACATGCGCGGTGGTATGGAACAAAAACGTAAACACCGCTGCTGATGAGTCGTGGATATACAACGATATGACGGAGGCAGAGACAAAGCATCTGTCACTGCCAGCGATGACCAATCTCTCTGCTACGGGATACTACAACGGATGGATACTTGCCATCGGCGGCGAAGGCCTGAATGCCACTACACCACTGACGACAAAGCCCTACAAGGTGATATTCTGTTCGGAGGATGGCGGTACGTCATGGCATAGGCTGAAGGGACTGCGTATGCCCGACAGTACACTCAGTAGCAGTAAGACGGCACTCATCGTTGCCGACGAGGATGGATACTTCTATATCATCAGTGCCGATGGAGGTAAGATGTATCGCTGCAAACTGAATAATGCTACATGGGACTCCACGGAGTGGCAAATTGAAAGTTGAGAGTTGAAAGTTTAAAGATTGAAGGCTGTTCATAACATACTTATTCCTTGTTTCTTGTTCCTTTTTACTTTTGTCTTTGCAGGACAAGTTCAGGCGCAGGATGATGTGGAGTATCGCATGGAACTGGGTGTCGGTGCCAATATGACATCCTATCAGGGTGACCTGTCGAATGGTTTGTTTAGCAATATGCAACCAGGAGGCTCTGTGCTATTCAGAGCTATCATCAACCCACGCTCTGCCGTAAGGATAGGTGCTATGGTATCGAAACTAAAGGGAGAGGTGGGCAAGGCTGACACGAAGTTTCCGGACGTCAAAGAGTTTTCCTTCAGCAACACCCTGGCAGACCTCTCTGTGGCATACGAGTACAACTTCTGGCCATACGGTACAGGACGTGACTACCGCGGAGCAAAGCGTATCACACCATTCATATCACTTGGCCTTGGTATGACATACGCACACTGCAAGGAGGGAACATACGACTATTCGCAGGGAAGTACAGAGGGTGGCGAATACGTGCCACAGCATAGTGCGTCAAAGTCTGTCATCACAGGCAACATACCTATCGGCGTGGGAGTGAAGTACAAGATAGGCGACCGTACAAACCTGTCACTGGACTGGCATATACACATCTCCTTTTCCGACAACCTCGACGGACTGGATGATCCTTATAGGATAAAGAGTTCGGGACTGATAAAGAATGCCGACTCATACACTGTTCTGACACTTGGCTTAACATATAGTCTTTCACCAAAGTGTTCAACTTGCCATAAAGACAGGTGAGACAGTTGATAGTTGACAGTTGATAGTTTATGAATAAGAATAACATACCACAGCATATAGCCATCATAATGGATGGCAACGGACGATGGGCGCAGGAGCGCGGACAGGTTCGCACTGCAGGACATATAGAGGGTGTGGCAGCGCTGCAGCGTGTCACGGCAGACTGTTGTCGCCTCGGAGTGAAGTATCTCACACTGTATGCCTTCTCCACAGAAAACTGGAATCGCCCCAACGATGAGGTGACAGCACTGATGGGACTCGTGTTGACACATCTGACAGAAGAGCTTTTTGACAAGAACCATGTGCGTATGCGTGTGATAGGCGACCGTTCACGTCTGCCTGAGGCGGTGCGCGAGAAACTGGAGTGGATGGAAGAGCATACAGCCAGCTACGACGTGATGACCGTGACACTCGCCATAAGCTATTCGTCAAGGTGGGAGATAACCGATGCAGTGAAGAAGATAGCTGAGGAGGTGAAACAGGGTGCTCTGTTGCCAGCAGACATAACCGAACAGACCATCAGCGAGCATCTCGACTCAAGTTTCCAGCCAGACCCCGACCTATTGATACGTACGGGTGGCGAACTACGCATAAGCAACTACCTGTTGTGGCAGATAGCATACTCCGAACTGTATTTCACACCAGTATATTGGCCTGACTTCAATAATGACGAACTGATCAAGGCAGTGGAATACTATCAGACAAAGCAACGCCGCTTTGGCAAAACGGGCGAACAGGTGGAGGGAGAAGTTGAGAGTTAAGAATTAAGAGTTAAAAGATTATAGATTGAAAACGACTTATAACATACTTATTCATTTTTTCTTATTCCTTCTTACTTTTGTCCTTGTAGGACAAGTGCAGGCACAGGTGAAGGAGGTTAATCCCGAGATATCATACGCATCATCGGTGCGCATGTTGAAGATTGGCGCACTCAATGTGAGTGGCGTGGATGGATACGAAAGTTACATGCTGACCAGCATCTCTGGTCTCAGCGTAGGACAGGAGATAGCGGTGCCTGGCAATGAGATAACAGAGGCTGTGAAGAAGTATTGGAGGCATGGACTCTTCTCTGATGTAAAGATAGCAGCAGACTCTATTGTCGGCGACAGCATATACCTGCACATCTACCTCAAGACACGTCCACGCGTCAGTCAGATAAACTACTCGGGACTGAAGAAAAAGTCAGAGCGTGAAGACATGGAGCAGAAACTGGGACTGCTGAAGGGTTCGCAGGTAACGCCAAATATGCTGGCACGCGCCAAGACCATAGCACAGAAATATTTTGAGGACAAGGGATTCAGCAATGCCGAGATAAACATCACACAGCGTGAAGACGTGACAGAGAAGAATCATGTGATACTCGACATCGATGTTGATAAAAAAGAGAAGACGAAGGTTCACCGCATATACTTCGAGGGCAACAAGGCACTGACTGATAAAAAGATCAAAGGCGGATTGTTTGGCGGTGGAGCACTGAAGAAACTTCACGAGGTGAACAAGCTCAGCAGTTTTCTGAAGGGTAAGAAGTTTACACCAGAGCGCTTCAGCGAGGATAAGCAAAACCTCATAGAGAAATACAACGAGCTCGGCTATAGAGATGCTGTCATACTGAAGGATAGCGTAGTGAAATATGATGACAAGCACGTTGACATATACTTCAGTCTCTACGAGGGACAGAAGTACTATATACGCGACATCACGTGGGTAGGCAATACGGTATATACAACAGACTACCTCTCTGCCATACTCGGCATGAAGAAGGGAGACGTATATAATCAGAAACTCCTCACTAAGCGACTCAGAGAAGATGAGGATGCTGTGGGCAATGCATACTGGAACACGGGTTACCTGTTCTATGACCTACAACCTGTAGAGGTCAACGTGGTAGGTGACTCCATAGACCTTGAGATGCGCATACAGGAAGGTCCGCAGGCGCATATCTCACACGTGCGTATCTCAGGAAACTCAAAACTGTATGAGAAAGTGGTACGCCGCGAACTGCGTACCAAGCCTGGAGACCTCTTCTCCAAGGATGCTCTGATGCGTTCGGCACGTGAGATAGCATCAATGGGACACTTTGACCAAGAGAAGGTTAATCCTGATGTGAAGCCAAACTATGAGGATGGCACGGTAGATATCAACTGGGACCTTGAACAGAAATCCAATGACCAAGTGGAGTTCTCACTGGGATGGGGACAGACAGGTGTCATAGGAAAGATAGGTCTGAAGCTCAACAACTTCTCTATGGCAAACCTATTCCGTAAGAAGGGTGAGCGCAGAGGCATCATGCCAGTGGGCGATGGTGAGACATTGGCACTCAGTGCACAGACCAACGGTACATACTATCAGGCATACAACGCGTCATATTCTACAGCATGGTTTGGAGGCAAGCGACCTATACAGTTCAGCGTGGGAGTATTCTACTCTAAGCAGACCGACGTAAACTCCAACTACTACAACACCAACTGGCAGAATAGCTACTATCAGTATTATTATGGCGTAGGTAGCAATTTCTCCAACTACGAGAACTACTATGACCCCGACAAGTATGTAAAGATGCTCGGTGCGTCAATAGGGTGGGGTAAGCGTCTGCGCTGGCCTGATGACTACTTCCAACTTTCGCTCACATTGGCTTACACTCGCTACATGCTGCGCAACTGGAACTACTTCATCGTGAAGAATGGTAACTGTAATAACGTAAACCTGAGCATCGCTCTGGCACGTAACTCTACGGACAACCAGATATTCCCACGTAGAGGTTCGGAGTTTACCCTCAGCGTTACGTTGACACCACCATGGTCATCATTCTTCAATAAGGACTACAAGAACCTCGCTACCAATCCTTATGCATCAAACTATTCTGAGCAACAGCAGGAGAAGTATCGTTGGATAGAATATCACAAATGGAAGTTTAAGTCACGTACCTTCACCTCGCTGACTAACGGACAGAAGTGTCTGGTGCTCATGACTCGTGCGGAGTTTGGCATACTGGGTCATTACAATAAGTACAACAAATCACCATTCGAGACATACTACATGGGTGGTGACGGCATGTCAGGATACTCTACCAGTTACGCAGAGGAAACCATAGGACTGCGTGGTTACGAGAATGGTTCACTCACTCCATCAGGATATGAGGGATATGCCTACGATAGATTCTCAGTAGAGCTGCGCTATCCGTTCCTGTTGGGCAATACCACGATCTTCGGAATGGGCTTTGTGGAGGCAGGTAACGCTTGGGCGGATGCTACAGACTTCAATCCATTCGATATGAAACGTTCTGCTGGCCTCGGTGTGCGTATATACCTGCCTATGGTGGGACTGATGGGTCTCGATTGGGCATACGGCTTCGACAACGTGTTCGGAAAGAAGGGTGGCAGCAACTTCCACTTCATCCTGGGTCAGGAGTTCTAAGTCTCACTTTAGGGATTTTCCACACAGAAGTAGGGAAACTACCACTTGCTACAACGCCAAAAAGGAATAACTTCGCAGCGTGATAAATAACAAAAATGTTTAATTAGAAGTAAAACAAAAACATTATGAAGAGACAGATAATCATAGCAGCAGTAATTACAATTTGTCAATTTGTCAACTTGCCAATTTGTCAATTTGTTAGTTCGGCAAGTGCACAGAAGTACGCCCTTGTTGACCTGGAGTACATTCTTAAGAACATCCCTGCTTACGAGCGTGCTACCGAACAACTGTCACAGGTGAGCAAGCGCTGGCAGGCAGAGGTCGATGCACTCAATACCGAGGCAACGACTATGTACAAGAACTACCAGAATGAGGTGGTATTCCTCTCACAGGAACAGAAGCAGGCACGTCAGAACGCTATAATGCAAAAAGAGAAGGAGGCTGCCGACCTCAAGAAGAAATACTTCGGACCAGAGGGTGAACTGTTTAAGAAGCGCGAAAGCCTCATGTCGCCCATACAGGAAGAGATATACAATGCAGTGAAGGAGGTATCAGAACTGCGCGGATACCAGATGGTTGTTGACCGTGCCAGCAACAGCGGCATAGTGTTTGCCTCACCCAGAATAGATATCTCCAACGAAGTACTGCAGAAACTCGGCTACTAAAAGATATTCCGATTACTCCGATAACAATAATACTAATAATAAATAAGGTAAAAGAAAAAAATGAAAAAAGTAATTATCGCCCTTGCTGCTATGTTCACTGTAGCACTCGGTGCAAACGCACAGAAGTTCGGTCACGTTGACACACAGTCAATCATGCAGTCTCTGCCAGAACTGACAAAGGTTAACGGTGAGCTGCAGGCTAAGGCACAGGAACTCGACAACCAGATGAAGGAAATGCAGGATGAGTTCCAGAAGAACTACGAAGCTTACGAGAAGGCAAAGCCTACTCTCTCTGCTGCAGACCAGCAGAAGCGCGAAACAGAACTTCAGGAACAGTACACCAAGATACAGGGTGCTGCACAGCAAAACCAGCAGGATCTTCAGAAACTGCAACAGGAGAAACTGCAGCCTATCCAGCAGAAGATAATGACTGCTATACAAAATGTAGGTAAGGCAGGACAGTACACCTATATCTTTGAGGCAACCGCACCACTCTACACTGGAGCAGGCTCAAAGGATGTGACAGCCGAGGTCAAGGCTGAGATAAACAAGATAAAGTAAATGAGAAAATACATACTGACACTCATCGTGATATGCTCTGTCTTCTGTACAGCAAATGCGCAGAAGATAGGGCATTTCAGTTATAAGGCGGTGCTCAACGGCATACCTGCATACATCGCGGCACAACAGGAATTGGAGCGTATGCGTAAGGCCTATACCGAAGAGTTACAAAATGGTGAGAGAGAGTTTTCGGAGAAATACGAACTCTTCATCGAACAGCAACAGTCACTTGCTCCTGCCATCAGCGAGAAGCGTCGCTCTGAACTGCAGGAACTGTACAACAGCAACATCAAGTTTCGTGATGAGTCACAGCGTATGTTGAAGCAGAAGGAGCAAGACGCCATGACACCTATCAAAGAGAGCATAAAGCGTGCTGTCAATATGGTAGGTCAAGGGGGTGGCTACCTGCTTATCGTCAATACCGACAGCGATGCCTGCCCCTATCTCGATGGTGCTGCGACAGAAGATGTCACAGCGGCAATCCTCAGTCAGCTTCGCTAATTTACAATGCATAATTTACAATGCATAATTCATAATGCATAATTCACAATTAGCTTCGCACTCATCATAATTTTCAATTCTAAATTCTCAATTTTCAATTAAACTCGTGTCTCCCATCGGCGTCTTTGATTCAGGTTATGGTGGTCTCACCATTCTCCAGCAACTCCGCAAGCAGTTGCCGGAGAGAGACTTCATATACCTTGGCGACAATGCCCGTGCGCCGTATGGCTCCAGGAGTTTTGACGTGGTGTATGAGTTTACCCGTCAGGCGGTGATGAAACTATTCTCCATGGGATGCCGTTTGGTTATCCTCGGTTGCAACACGGCATCGGCAAAGGCACTACGTACCATACAACAACGTGACCTTACGACCCCACTCCAACCCTCCCAAGGGGAGGGAGCCTCCAACCTCCAACCTCAAACCTCCAACCTCATGGAGCAGGGCTACCGCGTGCTGGGTGTCATACGTCCTACGGTGGAGATTATCGGTTCGCTCACTAAGAGTCGTCACGTAGGTGTGGTAGCCACGGAAGGTACCGTGCGCAGTGAGAGTTATGCCCTTGAGATAGCAAAGTTCTATCCTGACATCACGGTGACAGGACAGGCATGTCCCCTCTGGGCGGCGATAGTCGAGGCAGGTGAGAGCGAGAGTGAGGGAGCAGAATATTTTGTACGTAAGCGCATCAACCAGTTGCTTGACAAAGACCCCATGATTGACACCATCATTCTTGGCTGTACGCATTACCCGTTGCTGATGAATGCTTTGCGCAAGGCAGTGCCCGATGGTATCAAAATAGTGGCACAGGGTGAATATGTAGCGCGCAGTCTTGAGGACTATCTGCACCGTCATCCTGATTTGGATGCCAATTGTTCCAGGGGAGGCACCGTGCAGTTCTTTACCACCGAGTCGCCTGAGCGTTTTAAGGAATGTGCAGCGATGTTTCTTCATGAGGAGGTAAATGTGCAACACATAGACATCTAACTGACATACGATAGCAAATTGTCAGCATAAAGACCGTTTTCCTAACAAAATGTTTTGTTATATCAATAATTTTGAGTAATTTTGCAAGCACTTTAAGGGATAACAGTCTTATTACAGACGAAAAGACAACGATATTTCAATTAAATAACAACAATACTACAATGGCAGAAGTATTAGACATTAAGGAACTCGACCAGGTGGTCGTTCGTTTCTCTGGTGACTCCGGCGACGGCATGCAGCTCGCCGGAAACATCTTCTCTACGGTATCTGCTACCGTGGGCAATAGCATTTCCACATTCCCCGACTACCCAGCCGACATCCGTGCCCCGCAAGGTTCGCTGACTGGTGTGTCTGGTTTCCAGGTACACATCGGTGCTGGTCAGGTATATACCCCTGGCGACCAGTGTGACGTGCTCGTGGCTATGAATGCTGCTGCTCTCAAGACACAGTATAAGTATGCCAAGCCAGGCGCTACTATTATCATCGATACCGACTCTTTCGCACAGAGCGACCTCGACAAGGCACAGTTCCAGACCACCGACTACCTCGGTGAGATGGGCATTGACCCTGACCGTGTCATCGCTTGTCCTATCACCCAGATGGTGAAGGATGCGCTGAAGGACACTGGCATGGACAACAAGGCTATGCTGAAGTGCCGTAACATGTTCGCCCTCGGACTCGTTTGCTGGCTCTTCTCTCGTGACCTCGACCTCGTGGCTAATTTCCTTCGTGAAAAGTTCGCGAAGAAACCCGCCATTGCTGAGGCTAACATCAAGGTTATACAGGCTGGTTACGACTATGGTCACAACACCCACTCTTCTGCTACCAACGTGTATCGCATAGAGTCAAAGGTGAAGACTCCTGGTCGCTATATGGACATCACAGGTAACAAGGCTACGGCATACGGTTTCATCGCAGCTGCTGAGAAAGCAGGACTGAAACTCTACCTTGGTTCTTACCCTATCACCCCTGCTACCGACGTGCTCCACGAGCTCTCTAAGCATAAGTCACTCGGTGTTACCACAGTGCAGTGTGAGGACGAGATAGCTGGTTGTGCATCATCAGTTGGTGCAGCCTTCGGCGGTGCTCTCGCAGTGACCTCTACATCAGGTCCTGGCATCTGCCTTAAGTCTGAGGCTATGAACCTCGCTGTCATTATGGAGCTTCCGCTCGTAGTGCTCGACGTACAGCGTGGTGGTCCTGCCACAGGTTTGCCTACCAAGTCTGAGCAGACTGACCTCCTGCAGTGTCTCTACGGCCGTAATGGTGAGTCACCACTGCCTGTCATCGCTGCCACCAGTCCTACCGACTGTTTCTATGCTGCCTTCGACGCAGCTAAGATGGCACTTGAGCACATGACCCCTGTAGTGCTCCTTACCGATGCCTACATCGCTAATGGTTCAGGCGCCTTCAAACTCCCTGACCTCGCTAAGATGGATGCTATCAACCCTCCATACGTTCCAGAAGAACTGAAGGGTACATGGACACCTTACATGCGTGCTGAGAACGGCACACGCTACTGGGCAGTGCCTGGTCGTGAGGGCTTCCAGCACATCCTCGGTGGACTGGAGAAGGACGACAAGACAGGTGCCATCTCTACCAACCCAGAGAACCACGACCTCATGACACGCAAGCGTCAGGCTAAGATTGACAACATCCAGGTACCAGACCTTGAGGTCCTCGGTGATGTTGACGATGCCGAGCTCCTCATCGTGGGCTTCGGCTCTACCTACGGTCATCTGCGTGCTGCTATGGACGAGATGCGTGCTCAGGGCAAGAAGGTTGCTATGGCACAGTTCCGCTACATCAACCCACTGCCAAAGAACACTGCCGAGGTGCTCAAAAAGTATCCTAAGGTAGTAGTGGCAGAGCAGAACATGGGACAGCTCGCAGGCTACCTCCGTATGAAGGTCGATAACTTCGTGCCAGCACAGTTCAATCAGGTTAAGGGACAGCCATTCGTAGTTTCCGATCTCGTTTCCGAGTTCGAGAAACTAATTAAGAGTTAAGAGTTAAGAATTAAGAAAAAATGACTCAAGACTCTTCCATAGATACTCGTTCTTACAAATTTGCTTTGAGGATTGTAAAAGCATATAAGTATCTGAGTAAGCAGCACAATGAGTTTGTACTGTCAAAACAGATGCTGCGTAGCGGAACATCTATAGGAGCAATGATGCGAGAGGCTAAGTTTGCGCAAAGCCGAGCAGATTTCGTTAATAAAACATCTATAGCATTGAAAGAAGCTAACGAGACAATCTATTGGATCGAATTATTACATGATAGCGAATATATTGACGATAAAACTTTTAAATCAATTCACCAAGAAGCAAACGAGATAATTTCCATTTTAGCTTCTATCGTGAAAACAACAAAAGAAAACACTGAGAAATTTGATAAAAGTATCAGTAATTTTCTTAACTCTTAATTCTTAATTCTTAACTAAATATGTTTACAGCTCAAGATTTCAAGAAAGGACAACCACGTTGGTGTCCTGGTTGCGGTGACCACTTCTTCTTGGCTTCACTGCATAAGGCAATGGCAGAGATAGGTAAGGAACCATGGAACAATGCCGTCATTTCAGGTATCGGCTGTTCTTCACGTCTGCCTCACTACATGGCTACCTACGGCATGAATACCATCCACGGACGTGCTGCTGCCATCGCTACAGGTTGCAAGGTAGTCAACCCCGACCTTACCGTATGGCAGGTCAGCGGTGACGGCGACGGTCTTGCCATAGGTGGCAACCACTTCATCCATGCCAACCGTCGTAACATCAACCTCAACATGATTCTTCTCAACAACCGTATCTACGGACTTACGAAGGGTCAGTACAGCCCAACGTCTCCACGTGGCTTCGTTTCTAAGTCATCACCTTACGGCACAGTGGAAGATCCCTTTCGTCCTGCAGAGCTCTGCTTCGGTGCTCGTGGTCACTTCTTCGCTCGTACCGTAGCTACCGATGGTGCCCACACCGTAGAGGTGCTCAAGGCAGCCAATGCCCACAAGGGCGCTTCTGTCACTGAGGTACTGCAAAACTGCGTCATCTTCAACGACGGCACCCACGCCTCCGTCTATAACAAGGCAGGACGTGCCGAGAACGCCATCTACGTGGAGCACGGCAAACCCCTCATCTTCGGCAAGGACCGTGAGTATGGTCTCGTGCAGGAAGGCTTCGGCCTCAAGATTGTCAAGATAGGCGAGAACGGCATCACCGAGAAGGACATCCTCGTTCACGATGCACACTGCGAGGACAACACCCTGCAGCTCAAGCTCGCCCTCATGGGCAATGGTGACAGCTTCCCCGTGGCTCTCGGTGTCATCCGCGATGTCGATGCTCCAACCTACGACGATGCTGTCAACCAGCAGATAGAGGAGGTAAAGGCTGCAAAGAAGTATCACAACTTCGCTGAGCTTCTCGAAACCAACGACATCTGGGAAGTGAAGTAAGGTAGAGTATAAAGTATAGAGTATAGAGTATAATGTAAGAGCCCCGCAGAACTGAATCTGCGGGGCTTTGACGTTGTATTCCTATATTCTGTGTTGTCTGAATCGCCACAAATCACCGAACGGAATCGCCACAAATCACCGAACGGAATCGCCACAAATCACCGAAAATTCACGATTTTCTTTGGTGGTTAGCAATAAAAGTTGTACCTTTGCGGCAAACATTGATAATGTTATGGCAAAGTACAAACAACGAATAGCAGACAGGCTTCTTGAACGTAAAGTTCTCGGAAAAGGTGCCGTTCTTATTGAAGGACCCAAGTGGTGTGGCAAAACAACTACGGCGAAGCAGTTGGCAAAGAGTGTACTTGACCTGGGGGATGCATCGGTGCTGAAACAAAGCGCACAAATGATAGAGATAAGCCCCTGGTCTCTTTTGGAAGGAACGACTCCCCGTTTGATTGACGAATGGCAGGCACTGCCTCCCATTTGGGATTCCATTCGTAGTGAGGTGGACAAGCGTGGGGAACCCTCTCAGTTTATTCTTACGGGGTCTTCTGTACTTCCTGGTGCCGATGAGACAATTCATAGTGGAACAGGGCGATTCGCACATATCATGATGCGTCCAATGAGTTTGTATGAATCTGGTGAATCGTCGGGCGCGATTAGTCTGAGGGATTTGTTCGATGGCAAAACACCAGAAGTTCAGCAATGCGCCCTGACAGTTGATGATATCGCCTACCTTACCTGCCGAGGCGGATGGCCATGGGCTACATTGATTTCCAAGGATGTTGCCCTTGATCAGGCTTTCGACTATGTGGACTCTGTGATAAAGCGCGACATACAACGCGTGGATAACGTAAGAAGAAGCCCTGAACGTGCAAGGTTGCTCCTTCGTTCCTATGCAAGGAATATCTCTCAGCAAGTTTCGTATTCTACCATTCGTAAAGACATGCTTGCCAACGATGCAAGCACGTTGGACGAAGATACAGTTGCAGACTACATCAAAGCTTTGAAGAAACTATTTGTGATTGAAGACCTCGCCGCATGGAATCCTAACCTGCGAAGCAAAGCAGCCATTAGGACAAGCGACACACGCCATTTCGTGGATCCAAGCATTGGGACTGCCGCATTGGGTCTTGGTCCAAAAGACCTCATTAATGACTTAGATACATTTGGACTTTTCTTTGAAGACTTGGCTGTGCGAGACCTGCGTGTGTATGCAGAAGCCTTAGATGGTCAGCTTTATCATTACAGAGACAGCAATGGCCTTGAATGCGATACGGTTCTTCATAGAAGAAATGGCAGCTACGCTCTGCTTGAGGTGAAACTGGGGGGAGAAGATCATATTAATGCTGGCGCAGCCAGTATGATAGAACTTGCAGGGAATATAGACACAGATAAAATGCCAGCGCCATCATTTATGGCAGTTATCATTGGAGTTGGACAATATGTCTATCAAAGGCGAGATGGAGTATATGTCATCCCTATCGGTTGCTTAAAGGATTAAAGCATTTCCTGAAGCAATAATTTACTATCGCATCTACGGTTACTTAGCCTCCATACGCGGATGCTAAGTATCCAGCCAAGGTTGCTAAGCACCTGTACGGGGATGCTAAGCATCCACAATAGATTAAAATTTCAGCGGATTCTCGTTTGTTGTTGGAGCCGCTATATATATATAGGTGGCTCCAACAACAGACAAAAATCTTTCCGCCGGCCCCTGAAAAAATAACGGCTATTACGTCAAATCGTCTAATCAACGATATATATAGGTTGATTAGACGATTAGACAAAATATCTTGTCGCGAGAAAAGCTGTATTACTTCACAACATCCATATCCATAGAATAAGGCTGTTGGTCTGACACCTCATCATTTGTCTCAGGATTTCCAGAATGAGCCTTTCATTTTTTTGTACAAAGTCCCCTTGCGCAATCACTACTACAATGAGTATAACCGTAAGTATCTTCCCTTCTTTTTTGTCAGTTTCAAAAAAATGTTGACAAAATTTTTGTCGGAATGGAAATAAATTCCTATCTTTGCAACATCTTCTACGCTGGAGGTGTCCTTGTGGCATAGAGAAAAGGAAAGCCACAGTGATGGCTAAGTGCATGGGAGATACATATATGTAAGAAGGCGTTTATCAAGTAAAAAGTCTCCACGTCTTTTTCATTTATGTCCGTAATCCAAAACCTAATAACCAAGCTGAATCTGGGGACTATAAGCTATATTTTTTCTTCTAAGGCCTATGAAGAAAAAAAAGAAGAATGAAGAACTTCAAACAAGGCGCGAGTTTTTCAAGAAAGCAGCAAAAGGTGCCATTCCTATATTGAGCGGAATGATTATATCATCATCTATTATTAGAGCGAAGGATAAAACACAATGGATGTGTTATGGATGTGATATGATTTGTGCTTCTACCTGTTTTGGATCTAATTGTTATTCCACATGTGTAGCATGGTGCGTAGATGTATGCAATGGGGAATGTGTTCAAGGATGTAAAACAACGTGTGAAGGCGCTTGTGGAAAATCATGTAAAGGCGGATGTCAGGGTAGCAGTACAGGGTATTCGGGAGGAGGTGGAGGTTACACACCTCCCTCTGGAGGAGGTGGAGGCAGTAGTTGTGGTTGTTCTGGTAATTGTTCTTATGGTTGTTCATCTTCTTGCCAAGGACAATGCTATGGTCAATGCGGAAGTAATTGTAGCAACGATTGTATGATGGCATGTAAATGGAGTTGTTCTGGAGTCTCTAGTTAGGTTTGGCATGGATGATATTGTTATAAAAGAGAGTGACAAAGGTTGGCTCGGAGGCTTAGCAAAGAACGTAACATTCATTGTCACTAAAGATTGTCAATTAGCCTGCAAATACTGCTATCTAATCGGAAAGAATCAACTAGAGCGGATGTCATTTGATGTGGCGAGGAAAGCTATTAATTATCTTCTTTCCTTAGATGATAAATCTTCTGAAGATGGTATAATTTGGGAATTTATCGGTGGTGAGCCTTTCTTGGAGATAGACTTGATAGACAAAATCTGCGACTATCTGAAGACGGAGATGTTCAGAAGGAATCACCATTGGTTTAACTCTTACCGTTTCTCGTTCTCTACGAATGGAATAAACTACCACACGGAGAAAGTGCAGAACTTCATTAAGAAGAATGCAAGCCATCTGAGTATAGGCATAACAATAGACGGTACAAAGCGCAAGCACGACCTTAACCGTATATGGAAAACAAAGGATGGTTTCTTTCCAAAGTCAGAGGAGGAGAAAGGCTCGTATGAGGATGTAGTGAAAAATATCCCTCTTTGGCTGGAACAGTTTCCCAATGGTGGTACCAAGGTGACGATAAGCAGTGCTGATATTCCTTACATAAAAGAAAGCGTGTTGCATCTGTATTCTTTAGGCATACATGAGGTAAATATCAACGTGGTATTTGAGGATGTATGGCAGGAGGGTGACGACAAGAAGTTTGAAGACCAGCTGATGCAACTTGCCAATGCCATAATAGACGAAGGATATTACAAGGACTATGCCTGCTCATTCTTTAGTGAGTATATCGGCAAGCCGATGGATAAGGTTCTTGATAACCAGAACTGGTGCGGAGCTGGCAGGATGCTATCTATAGATGCAGCAGGTAACTTCTATCCGTGCACTCGTTTCGCCGCTTACTCACTGAGAGAGAAGAAGCCCATAATAATAGGCAACGTGAATGACGGCATAGACAAGAACAAACTGCGTCCGTTCCTCACCCTCGACAGACTGACACAGTCCAAACAGGAGTGCGTAGACTGTGAGGTGGCAAGTGGTTGCGCATGGTGCCAAGGCGAGAACTACGATGCGGCAGAGACGAACACGGTTTATCAACGTAGCACAGCTATATGCAAGATGCACAAAGCTCGCGTAAGGGCTAATAACTACTATTGGAACAAACTGTTCCGTAAATTGGAGCTGGAGGGCGAACGCGAGGAATACGAGAAAAACAAACGTGAACTGAAACCTGAAATATGCTGATGCTATGTTGCAATACCTTATTATATTATTAGACGACACGAGCACCTCCTTCTGTCACTATGAGAACACGAGGACGGAGCATAGGCTTATACCCATAGAGACGTTGAAGCAAGGCATCCGCTTTGGTATGGTGGAGAACCTGATGATTCAGTTTGTATATCCAGACTATGAACTGTCGAAAGAATATGCCGAAGTTATAGAAAGCATAGACCACTCGAAGATAAAACCAATTGCTACGGATGTCGATGTCTTGGTGCTGAATGAGTGGACACTTTCTACAGATGTTGAAGATATTCCTATAGTCTTGCGCACCTCAAAGAAAGAACTGTTTGCAAGATACAGGGAATTGGAAGAAATATTGAAAAAATGCCAGCGTCTGAACGTGGTTATTACAGACGTGGAGACATTTACAGAAGAAGACTTCAATACATACAAGGAGGTCCTTACAGGCTTGACAGAGACACTGAAGACTCTCTACGTAGGAGGTAAGGCTCCACAGCTAAACATACTTACCGACCGCATGATGCTCAAGGAAATGAATAACTGCGGTGCAGGAGACACTACAATAACGCTTGCGCCAAACGGAAAGTTCTACGTCTGTCCTGCATTTTACTATGATGATGAGGCAGATAGTATAGGCGACCTTGAGCATGGGCTTGGCATAAAGAACAAGCAACTGTATAAGTTGGAGTATGCTCCCATATGCCGTCACTGCGATGCATATCAGTGCAAGCGCTGTGTGTGGCTGAACCGTAAGACCACGCTCGAAGTGAATACACCGAGTCACGAGCAATGTGTGGTGGCACATTTAGAACGCAACGCAAGTGCAGAATTGTTGAAGTGCATACGCAAACACGGAGTTTTCCTGCCTGATCAGGAAGAAATAAAAGAAACAGAATACTTAGACCCTTTTGAAAATAGAGAAAAATGGCAATGACAATGAAGAAGAAAGTAGGACAGGTGACACCTGAAGAAAAGAATGAGATACAAAGTCTCTTCGAACGTCGCAACGGACTGAACGAGTTGGCAAAGATACTGACTGCCGATAATGGCGACTTGTATGAGAAACTGGTGAAGGACATGGGCGAAACTGGCACGAGGTTCCAGCAATGGTGGGACAGGATGGCAGAGAAATACCAATGGGAGTCTGCTGAAGGAGGCAACTGGGAGATAAACTTCGATACATGTGATATTTACTTAGTAACACAATAGACGATGGCAATACAATTCTTATTTATAGGAACAACGGAGCTAATGCTTATTGCAGGCATTGCCCTGTTGCTGTTTGGAGGCAAGAAACTTCCCGAGATGATGAAGGGTTTAGGTCAAGGTGTGCAGAGTTTCAAACAAGGAATGAAAGAACCTTTACCCGAACAAAAGGAAGATGAAGGTGAAGAAGAGCAACCTGCCAGCGAAAAGCAAGCAGACAAATAGTAATAGCGAAACAGAAGAACTAATGACATTTGGCGGACATCTTGAAGTGTTGCGCCAAATGTCGTTTCGTATAATCGCTATTGTGGTTATAATAGCCGTTGTGGTGTTTTGCATGAAGGACACCACATGGAAGTTTTTGCTTGCTCCGAGCGAGTGGGATTTTTGCACATACCGATGGATAGAGAAACTGGCAGCATATGCAGGAGTTGATTTCCACTTTAACGAATATCACGTACAGATGATAGCAACCGACCTAAGCAGCCAGTTTATGACCCACATCACGACGGCGATATACTTAGGGTTACTCGGTGCATCACCTTATATAATGTTTGAGTTGTTTAGGTTTGTCTCTCCTGCATTGTATGAAAACGAGCGTAAGTATTCAGTCCAGGTTACTGTAGTAATATACACTTTGTTCATCATAGGTGTGCTGATGTCCTACTTTGTGTTATTTCCCATATCGTTTCGCTTCCTTGGAACGTATAGCGTTTCGGCAAGGGTTATAAGCAATATAACGTTGGATAGTTATGTTACTACTTTTGTAACTTTGACTTTACTCATGGGAGCAGTTTTCCAACTTCCTGTGATTGCATTCATATTGGCGAAAATAGGTATGGTTTCTTCCGATATGCTGTCACAGTATCGTAAGCATGCCCTAATAGTTATCATGATTGTTGCTGCCATCATTACTCCTCCAGATTTGATGACCCTTGTACTTGTTACCATCCCTCTGTATATGCTGTATGAGGTAAGCATCAGGGTTGTAAGAGTGGTTGAGCATAGATAATACCGAAATAGTATTCTAAAACAAAAAAATCCTTGCACTTGTGGTGGGGTGCAAGGATTGGGTGGGATTATTGTTATAGTTCTTCAATATACTCTAATAATTGACTTCGTAACAGTGGCAAGTCATTCGATACTACATCCCACACTACTATGTCATCAATCTGGAAATACTCATGCACAATGTAGTTGCGCATACCTCGAACTTGCTTCCAAGGTGTTGACGTATGGGATTCCACAAATTCCTTTGACAGAAGATTGGCGGCTTCACCTATGATTTCTATGTTCTTGACAACCGCATAGTACATCATGTCGTCACTTACCAAGTCTTGATACGTCTTATCTTTTGTGTAACGTATCACACGGTCAATAGCAGCAAGCATGTGTTCTAAGCGTTCTTTGTCTCTAAGCGGTTCTCTCATAAATCAATATTTTGTCGCGGTCAACAGATGGACGAGCATAGCCTGCCAATGAACGCTCTGTTACAAGGTCAACATCGTGTCCGAGCAATTCTCTCAAGTCTTCAAACATACCGAAGAACCTCAAGCCTACAGGCGTGCTGTCATCCAACAGAACGAGGATGTCAACATCTGAGTTCTCCTTTTCTTCCCCTCTTGCATAGGAGCCAAACAGCCATGCCTTCAAGACGGGTTGCGTCTTAAAATAGTCTTTCGCTTTATGTGCTATTGTCTGCCTGTTCATTGTTGACTATAGTTGTTTCTGCTTGCAAATTTAATCATTATTTTTCTTTTCGCAAAATTTTCGAGGGAAAACTTACGCGTAACCCTGTATTCTCAAGACCTTCGGAATGAGCGAGCAGAGCTCGAGTTAAGCCGTCCCTTATCAAGGGACTCTAAATGTTTTCGCAAAATAATTTTGAGGAAATCTACAGAAGGATGATTGGTGTTTTGCAAGAAAATGTGTACCTTTGCATTCGGACTTGAACTATTAAAACATAGATAGTGTATGGAAAACATAGTGTTTTTGGGGTTTAACATCTATGCCTGGATTACCATTGCAACGGTGCTGGGTATGTTTACTATTCTGCTGTATGCCTCGTCGCAACCTTTATCACGGAGTTTATCTCCAACACCGCCGCAGGTGCCATGTTCTTCCCCATCATGTATGATGCCGCCGAGAAACTGGGCTATGAGCCCTTCCCCTTCCTCGTAGCCCTGATGGTGAGTGTGAGCAGCAGTTTCGCTACGCCTATAGGTTCGCCCACCCACATGCTGGTATATGGTCCTGGTGGCTACCGCTTCAACGACTTCATGCGCATCGGTCTGCTGATGAACATCATCATCCTTGCAGCCAACATCTTTATCGTCAATGTAGTTTATCCGTTGACGCCCTTACCGTAGAGGGGTGGGGAAGACAGCCTTTCTTCGTTTCGTGTCCGGAAAGAAAGTGTTGTGATGCATTTGTTTTTGCTGAAAAATTTGTGAGAAATCCCAAAAAGGTGTATCTTTGCAGTGCACAATTCACAATTCACAGTTCACAGTTTATAGTTTACAGTTGATAGTTGAAACGAATTAGAGCGAATTATAATTAAAATTAGGGGAAACTCGTGTAAAAAAGTACTTCACAGTTGACACGTTGTAAGAACATACTGATTATCATCCTTGTACTGCTGTGGCGATATGACGTCGTCATGGCGGCGGGAGCAGGTGATGATGTGATGTCGCGGCTTCGTGAGCGTTATACATTGGAGCATCCGCTGATATATGAAGATGCATGGACCAAGTCGCCCTATGCCTTTGTAAACAGCGAGGGAGAGCCTGATGGCTTCGATGTAGAACTCATACGCGAGGTGATGAGGCGTACGGGGTTGCCCTACGAGATACGCATGAGGCATCAGGACACCGTGCATGTTGACTTACAGAATAGGCGTGCCGACCTCTCCTTTGGCGTGTCTGCCCGTTATAATTCACCCTACGGTCTCTTTGGCAGTGTCACGCTGAGCCAGTTTGAAAACAGTCTCCTCGTGCCCCGTAGCGACTCAGTGCCGCGAGTGTCACTCAGCCAGCTGCGCAATATGCATATTGTCGTATCGCGTGGCAGCCGTGCCCATGCCTATCTGAAGGATGGCGGCATACCCGACAGCACCATTACCGTCACCGATAATATGATAGTGACGATACTCGATATGGTGAGCCGAGGTGAGGGTGGGGTGCTATGGAATACCGTCAGTATGAAGTGGCTGCTCAAGAAGTATGCCATACATGGTTATGCACTCGTGCCCACCGATATCCCTGCAGGTGAATACCGCTTCATGTCGCACGACCCTCAGCTGCTGCATGTGCTCGACAGCGTGGCGCTCGTCATGCAGCAGGAGGGCGAGATAGACCAGATAACCAATCGCTGGATGTACCCCGAGCGCAAGGAGCAGGTGCCTTACGTCATGTATGTACTGTTGGTTCTCGTGGTGCTATCAGCCATCGTGGCACTCATCACCCAGGCTATACGCTACTATCGCACTTACTACTCCCACAGCACCCTCAATGACATCAACAACCAGATGGAGCTTATCCTCTCGTCCATGGGCGGAGTCAGTGTATGGACGTATGACGTGATAGGCGGCAACTACGCATGGATGACTCATCGCGGCACGGTGGAGGAGGAGTACAACTCTTTTGAGTTCTCGCGCTTCTACCCCGACCAGGATTTTTACGTCATCCACTCTACCGTACTCGAACTCATAAAGCAGCCTGGCACCATCGTCACCAAGACTCTGCGCCGCTATGCCGATGCCAGTTCGGATGATATCATCGACATAGAGGTCAGCATGCAGGCTGTCACCGATGACTACGGCAAGGTGTATCTCGTATGTGGAGTACAAAACAATATCACCGACAGTAAGGCGCACCTTGAGCGCATGCGACTGCTCAGCGAGCGCTACAAGACGGCATTCAACATATCCCTCGGTGCCATCATACGTTTCGATGCTGATGGCAACGTGGTGCAGTTCAACCGCCGATTCTGCGAGTGGATGGGTATGAAGGATGATACGCAGCTGCAGCAGATGAAGTTCAATATACGTGACGTCAGCATACTGCGCGACATCGACATCGACCACGACTTTGAGCACAGTCTGAGCTTCTGCGGACGCATGACGACACTTGATGACTATGCTCCCATGCCACTTACCGGTGAGAGGTATTTCCACGTGCACATCGTCAAGGCGTATGGTGAGGACGGTAAGCTGATAAGCTATATGGCTTATATGCGTGAGATGACGGAGGACGTGCGCTACTATCGTGACATACGTGACAAGGAGAGCAGCACCCACAGTCTGCGTGAGGAGAGTGAGCTCTGTCGTCAGCGCCGTGATGATGCCCTCCGGCAGTCGGACATCGTCATGATGCGCTATTACCCCGAGGCAAAACGCCTCTTCTACTACGACCGTGGCAAGGGACGCATGGTGACCATACCACAGCTGCGTGTCATACAGATGATAGAGAGCCGCCACATGAAGGCCGTCTTCAAGGCATTCTATCATGCCGATACCCTGGAAGACAGGGAGATGCACCTCGTCGTCGGCACCCTTATGCGCAATGCCGAGGGTGAGCGCATGCAGATGGAGGTCCACATGTGTCCGTTCAAGAACGAGGCGGGCAACGTGCTCTACTACTTCGGAATGTGCAAGGATGTCACCACTCAGGTGGAGATGCAGCGACAACTCGCTGACGAAACCCTCAAGGCACGCGAGGCAGAGCAGGTGCGCCAGAACTTCATACGCAATATATCATACTCCATCCGTCAGCCATTGGTGATGATACAGAAGAACCTCTCCGCTTACAAAAACGATGAAACCATCGAAAATGAGCGTGCCCTCGTCGATGGCATCAAGGTAAGCACGCAGCGACTTGTCACACTCTCCGATGACATCTTCATACTCTCACGCGTGGAGGCTGGCATGTACACGCAAGAGGTAGGTAAGCATGACTTTGTCAAGGTATATAATGAGTCGCTCAACAAGGGTATACAGCCATACCGTCAGAGCACTGTGACCTACAAGATAGAGAATACATACGAATCACTGCCTCTCAGTTTTGATGTCAAGGTAGTGTCGCGCATACTCAGCGAGGCAGTGGCGCTCTCGGCGCGCTATACGCACTATGGCACTGTCAATGTGCGCTACATGTACCGCAAGAACCACCTCACCGTAGCGATAGAAGATAACGGACAGGGCATACCGCCTGACCTTCGTGACCACATCTTTGAGTTGCATATCAATGCCAACTACACCTCATCCTCTTCGGGAGTGATGCTCTCCGGTCTGGAGTTGCCTATATGCCATGCCTTTGTCAAGATGCTTGGTGGCTCCATAGACGTTGAGTCGCGCACTGGCCACGGTACCCTGATATATATACAGTTGCCCATCAAGGAATGAAGTACATACTACGTACATACCTGCGTATCATACTTGTCGCCGTCATGCTCATGAC
This sequence comes from Prevotella sp., assembly GCA_017642485.1. Classification (GTDB taxonomy): domain Bacteria; phylum Bacteroidota; class Bacteroidia; order Bacteroidales; family Bacteroidaceae; genus Prevotella. Next base: position 26,171 of record JAGCPC010000177.1, read on the forward strand.
GATGACCGCTGATGCTGTGGCATCGTCCTCCTCTGCTGCATCATGGTTTACAGCCTATGGTGGTGACAGACCTGGTGATGCCACCCTGCCGCTTGGCATACGTTACACCAAGCGTCATCCGCTCATCATCGTCGCTGACTGGAACTATCCCCCATACTCCTTCCGTAATGACAACGGCGAGCCCGACGGTTTCCTCATAGAGATGATAGGCAGCATATTCAATCAGCTCCACGTACCATACGAGATACGCATGATGGATCTGCACGAAGCACGTCGCCAACTGTATCGCGGCGAGGCGCAGCTGATGATGCAGGTGGGCGATTCTACCAGCATGCGCCACGAGATGTTGGGCAAGTCGGTAGTGGTAAAATTTCCCGTCGGTGTGGCACGTCTCAAGAGCACTCCCCCTATCCACAGCATAGAGATGCTGACACCCCATGACACCATCTGTACCAATGGCAATGGTTATATATACCGCTACCTGGAGGATTACTTCCGCAACTCGCAGCGTTTTGGCGTAGTCATCGTGTCGCCGACGGCAGCTACGCAGGCACTCCTGTCGGGTGAGGTAAAGTATTACGTGTGGAGCAAGGTAGCGATGAATAGCGAGATACACCGCCTGTCACTGCAGGACAAGCTCATCGTTGACGATATCGACATACCTGACGGACAGTTCCGTTTCACCAGTAATGACAAGGCACTGCTCGGCGAACTCGATGAGCAGTTTGAACGCTTGCAGCGCTCCGGCCGCTATCAGCCGCTCGTGGACAAGTGGCTCTCGCTTGACGGCAAGTACGACAAGGGCATCACCGTGATAGATATCATCGTCATCGTGGGCATGCTGCTGTTTGTAGTAGGCAGCATCATAGCTTTCGTTATGATAAAGCGCAGTGACAGCTCGTACAACCTCAAGCGCGAATACCGCGCCATAGCCCACATGTCAATAAGGCTCACCGACTGTAATGTCTTTGCTATCAATGTGAGGCGCCAATGGGTATATAACGTGTCGGGCGACGTGCTGCCACGCCAGGGAATGTCGATGGCCGACTATGAGGCGCTCATACACCCCGATGACCTCGCCGTGGAGCGTGTGGTACGTCAGCGTGTCGATGGCGGACAGGTAAACATGCCGATGGTGGAGCTTCGCATGAGAAAGTACCAAGGTGCTCCTGATGACTGGCGGCACATGCGCATCAATGCCTTTGTGAAGTGCAACCGTCGTGGCAAACCCACCTATGTATATCTCGCCCTGCATGATGACACCGAGCGCATGAGGGAGCAGGCAACACTTGCGGCACAGTTGCGTGAGTTCTCGTATGTCACCGAGATATCCGAGCACGGTATGATATATTACGATGCCAATGGTAAGTTTGTCAACTGCAACCGTGCCATGGTACGCCTCGTGGAGAAGGGTGGCGTGATGCGTGGTGAGGAGTTTATGAAATCTACCACACGCGACGGGCTGAAGGCACTCTTCAACGGACTGCCACTCGAACGTGGCGAACAGGCATGGTTCTGTAGCTTCGTCGATGTGCCGGAGCGCAACCTGCACCTGCAACTCGAGGTGCGCATCAACCCCGTAATGGGCGATGACGGCCGCTACCACGGATTCTCAGTAAGCATACAGGACCTCACCGACAAGCTCGCCATGCGCCATCGTGACCGTGCTGCCAACCGCCGTGCGGAGCACAACGAGCGTGACCTCCTCCGCTACCGTAAGGAGATGGAGTTTGCACTGTGCGAGCGTGATACCCTCAACGACAAGTTCCAGCAGATGGAGCAGACGCTCAAGGAGCAGACACAGCGTGCCAGCAGTGCCATACGCCAGCGAAGCATATTCCTCGCCAATATGACCCATGAGCTACGTACGCCGCTCAACCTCATCAACGGCTTTGCCGAGGTCATGCAGACGGGTGCCACCGCCGAGGAGAAAGAGCAGTACTACGCTATCATGCAGCACAACTGCACCATGCTCATCAATATCATCGACAATATACTGCGCCTGTCCAGCATCGACACCGAGGGCATCACCATACGTGCACATCGCACCGACTTCGCACGTGATTTTGCTGAGGGTGCCGCCGATATGCGCAAGTACATCGACTCACCACGGGTGGACTACCATGTCGAGACACCGCTCAACACTCTCGCCATAGATGTCGATACGGAGCACGTCATGATAATCCTCGATGCCCTTGTCAACAATGCTGCCAAGAACACCCGCGAGGGTTCCATCCGTGTAGGCTTCACCTATGACAAGTCAGCCCGTCAGCTCACCGTATATTGTCAGGACACTGGCTGTGGCATCCCCGCCGATAAGCAGGAGGAGATCTTCGACTGCTTCGCCAAGGTCAACCCCTTCGTGCCTGGCACAGGCATCGGACTCTACCTGTGTCGTCGCATTGCCGATGCTATGCATGCCCGCATAGAGGTTGAGTCACGCGAGGGTGAGGGAAGCACCTTCACGCTCACCCTTCCGCTGTAGTCTTGACCGTATCCCATTGTCTTTTTCCCTGCATTTCGCTATAGCCTTTTCCCTCGTTTTGCAAAAGGTTATCTTTTAGCTCCTAAAACATATCCTTTTAGCCCCTAAAAGATAATCTTTTCACCCCCCAAAAGGATATGTTTTCCGAGACGTTGTGCATACACCTCATTATCAATAAGTTACGAGCGTGATACTTTCTTGGTAGCAACTTTTTGAAAGTTAATAAATCTTAACGAGAAAAAGATTTTTCCCTTTTCATATTTCCATATTCAATTTTATTTCTAATTTTGCACTCGCTAATAACATAAGCACTATACCGACTATATGAAAGGTAGGAAATAATCATTATTCACTTTATC
>JAGCPC010000178.1 GCA_017642485.1 Prevotella sp.
TGTAGCCATCACGGCGACTACCACCATCAGCAAAATCTTTTTCATATTTTCTTTTTAATTGTTACTATTCTTCAGTGCACACGGGGGTGCTGTCAAATTCCATGATTTGAGTTTCACGGGGCAAAGATAGGAAGAATCTCTTAAAATACCAAATTATTAGAGCCTTTTTGAAAAGACAAACTCAAAAACACACCAGCCATGGGGACAGATCTGTCTTAATCTCCAAATAAAAGAGAAGAAAAATAGAACATTTAAAGTTTCGCAAGTGAATATTCATTCATCAAGCGACTAATTTATACATTTGAATTAGTTTATGGAGCTTAGGATTGGCGTCAATAACTGCAGAAAGCAGTTCGCTGGCATCGGCAGATATCATCTCTGCGATTTCCAGTATTGTGTCCAATATCAGTTCCCATATCTTGTCCGAAGCGGACAGCTCGAGAGTGTTGCCTGTGGTTTCACGGAAGAGAGCGCCTACGGTTTCGTAGGCCTCAAACCGCTTCACCGTGCAAAGTATGTTATACTGCATCATCGTTAGCGTGAAGCTGGCAATCTGCGCAGAGAAGTGTATGCTTTGGCACTTTCCGAAGTCGAGCAGTTGCTTGCAATCGTGATAAGCCACCTCGGTAGTCCAGCGAGTAGCATACGTCCTGTATGCCTTCAGGAAACTGAGCGAGAGGTCTGTGGTAAGCAATCCGTTCCAATTTCCCTTTCTACCTCTCTTCGAGAAGAACAGACGCACGGTAGTACCCGCAAACTTCACGTCGATAGTGCAGTATGTGCACCTCAATGTCCTGTTGTGCTTGGTGAGTCCCTGTTTCTGGAGTTTCTTGATAATCTGGTTGGCTGTCAGGTCGCCCCACTGGGTGTGGTACTTGGTCTTGCCAAGTTTGATCATACCTATCAGGTGGCACTTGATGTGTCGGCTTGTAATCAGGCAAACAAAGTCTGCACAGGTAAACCAGCTGTCAATGAGCAGATAGTCAAAGCGGATGCCACGCTTGATGGCATACTTCACCATCTCAATGGCCTTGTCTATCTTCGACATCGTGTACTCCTTGATGCGCTCCTCGACAGCCTCTCCGCTATGATCCTTGCTATATCTGGCCTTGCGTTCCTTGTCCGTCAGTCCCTGCTTCTTGTCTGGCTTGCGACCCTCCTCACCATGAAGCGAGAAGTCAAGGAACAGCTGGCTCATACCATCACTCAGGAGCAGCGTCAGACATTTATAGCCAAGGATGGTCTTGTGCTCAAGGTGAGAGAAAACCTTGCCGATGAGTTCACTCTTACGTCCGCTCTTGGGAGCGTCAGTATCATCTATAATCAGGCAGACAGGCTTGTCATGCTCAGTCTCCGTACTGCGGCTGATCTTACGCAGCAGCTGGAGGTCCATCGCATACAGCAGCTTGCGCCACTTGATATTACCGTCATTCATAAAACGATAGAACATGTCCTTCTCACAACTGAACAGGCGGCTTAAGGCCGAACCCGAATACTGGTATGCATTCTTGACTACAAAGAATGGGAACAGCATCAGCAGGGAGAGCACCTGCTCGTTACTGAACTTGCAGTTGGGGCGCTTCTCTGATCCAATCTGGCTGGAGCGTATATTTATGTGTTCCATTACTCCCATAATCGAGTTAATTGCACGATTTTTTGCATTTTCTGAGAAA
>JAGCPC010000179.1 GCA_017642485.1 Prevotella sp.
AAGGCGTTCTGTAGAACTACAGGACGGTTATGTGCAAAGAATACGGTTCCCTCTTTTGTGGTCTTGACATCACTGAGTATCTGACCGTTGTAGGGATGTATAATGTGTGCCAGCGACTGACCGGGATGGACACGGCTGCCTACATCGACCAGACGAAGCAGAATGCCAGCATGACGTGCCTTGATGTGCTGTAGGGTTGACTCATCGATGAGTACTGACTCGTAGGCTGATCCAGCAGGGTCGGTAGTGAGTATGCCTGTGCGGCTCATCATACGCAGGATAGCGTCTACGTTCTCGTCGCCAGCTGTCTGGTCAACCTGACTGGTCTTGCCTGCATACAATGAGAATGCCTTGGTGTTCCACAGTTGCCAGTTATAATTGAGCAGTGTGGTATCGAATGGGCGAGGCGGGTAGACCGTAACATATCGCATGCCAAACAGTCGGGCTGTCTCCACATCCTCATAGCCAGTCTTGAGCATACGTATATGTGGCACGAAATCTCCGGGCACGTAGTAGCTGGCTAGTTGGATGCCATACTCAAAGCCATTAAGGGCCTCGAATACGGCAGCTGCTATGCGCTGAGTAGTCTCGCCACTGGCATAACCCGGAAACATGCGGTTGATGTCGGTATTATCCATCGCCCAGAAACGGCGGCTGACATTCATCGAAAAGGGATTGCACGATGGAATGACAAGTATGCTCTTGCCCTTAGCTATGTGCCCATGATGCTCGATAAAACCTAATCTGTTAACTATCTGGGCACATATATACTGCTGTTGCACCTCGTCGCCTCTCATAGCTCCCACGATGGCCAGAGTCTTGGCTCCCTCGCCGAACCGGTAGCCGCGGATGCGGAAACTGTCGCGACATGGCGACGTCATCTCAAAAATAGTCTCTTCTCTCATACTAGTTCTTCTGAATTAAAGATCCGGGCCATCAACGATCCTTCATATACTATCGGATAGGCTCGAATGGTGAAAAGATAGCCGTCGACGGGTGATATTACTGTGCTGAGCACTCGTCCACGGAGTGGGTCTACAATCTGGCCGATGGTCTGACCTTTGGTTACTGTAATGCCGCACTTAAGTTCTGTAAGGAATACACCCGAGGTCTCGGCATTAAGAAATGTTACTCGATCGCCCTTACATACGATAGGCTGTTGTATGTGGATTGGCACTTCGCCCCGCCACATACCCATATGCTTCATCAGATGTAATATCCCCCCAACCAGGCGTCGGCACATTTTGTGGTTGATGCGCTGGCCTACACCCATCTCTACTACCAGACATGGTGTATCTGTGCTATTGAGCGAGTGGGCAAGTGTGGCCTCAAGTACGGTTGCTGCATCATGCACCCATACGAAATCGGTGCCCAGGTGCTCAGCAAATGGCACAAGCCATTCGGCATCCTGTACGTTGATACGTACCTGTGGTGTTTCGCGTAAATAGAGATTGCTTGAGTGAATGTCAATCACCATGTCGGCTCCCTTTATGTCTTCGATGATGGCATGTGCGGTCTGCTCGGCCATGGTTCCTTGAGGGTCGCCTGGAAAGATGCGGTTCATGTCGAGGTCGAAGTTTGGTATGCCGCGCTGTATGGTGTCGATGCCAAGTGGATTGAGTGAAGGGTAAATCTCGAGTGTACCCACTAGCTGTTCAGGATGTTCGTTCATGATACGTGCTAGTTCGTAGCACACCATCTGTCCCTCTAATTCGTCGCCGTGGGTACCAGTGACCACGCAGAAGCGTAGTCCTTCTCTGCCGTGATGGATCACATTCTTGCGAATGCGGAACTGCTCGTCTACAGGCAGTTCGGTAGATACAATAGTCTTTATCATAATTCTTGTAGTGTTACGCTGATTTGTGTTTGCTGTATGGCCTGTCCGCGGAACATACCTCGGCTTACTGGACAGTCGGCAGAGTCTCGCCCATGGGCTATTTTTACATAGCCTTGCTGCAGCAGTGTGCGATCGTGTGTGGGGTCATACCCCTGCCAACTATATCCGTCGAAAACCTCCACCCAGGCATGGGTCTGGCCGGTGCCTTCCAGAAATCCGTTAACGTATCGGGCGGGTAACCCGTTGGCTCGGCAGAATGAGATCATCAGGTGGGCATAGTCCTGGCATACACCGCGTTGGCGGTTGAAAACATCTGATGCGGGCGTTTCGACCGTAGTGGTCTCAGGCTCATAGGTCATCATCTCATATACTCTGTGGCATAATTGCTGTGCCTTCTCTATATTAGTTGCTCCTGTGTCGGTAAAAGCAGCCTTTTGCATCTCATCGTTCAGTTGCGTGAGCTGTGAAGGCTGCGTATATAGGAACATGTTGTCGCCACGCTGTTTCTGGAAATAAGTGTCGGTAGCTACAATACCCGTACTGACGTAGGCTAGTACTGTATGCGACTCACTGGCACTGCCAAAGAGAATGCGGTTGCCGAAAGCGTCGGTGCCGGCATTCATCCTGTAGTCGGGCGAAACTATCACTTGTTCCTGCTCGATAGTCTGGAAAGCATTGGCAGCAGGCTGGCACCTCAGCATGATGGCATGTGCCGACACTGGCTCGCTGAATGTCACTATGGTCTGATAGTTGTATAAATACCTTTTCATACCCTCGCCAGTTGATTGACAAACGCCAGAAGTTTGTTCTTGTATTCTAGGTTGCCCAGATCGAATTTCTCTCGGATAATCAGGCTGTCAAGCTGACTCTCTATGTGATCGTCGAGCAGACCGGGTAGTTGCCGCGAATAGTGTTTCACCGAGTCGTATGCCTGTGCTATGCGCTCGTAGCTGTATTCAAATCGCAGCAGCATGTCGAGATTCTCTATATTGCGTCCTATCATCATGATGTATTGGGCCTTATGGTTCTGTAGTCGCTGTTCTGCTGATCCCCAGAATGCCAGCGACCAGTCGATGACGGGTTGCAGGGTCATGACATTTGTTTCCTGTTTTTCACTGCACCTCTTCAATAGCGCTACACTCATTTCCAGATAGCTCAGTGTCTCAGACATAATCTCCTCGCGCAACAGGATGGCATTGTCCATAGCCTTGGTTTGCGTCGACATCACCGAACTTGGGTTTCCACAGTCGTACATCATGCCAAGTGTAAATTCATCATTAGTCTGATATACACCTAGCGGGTCTAGTTTCTGCCAGAAGGGCCAGTAGTCCTCCATCTCTCCGTCTATCATTTTGTCATAGCACTTGCGCATCATGTGTAGTGTGATATAGACGCGCTCCTCGTATCGCCCCAGCCAGAACAGGCTGTTGGCTTTGTTGGCCGATATAATCGTGTTTTTTACCATATTGTTTCTCTTTATTTTGTTATTGTTCCATCACCCACGTATCCTTGAATCCTCCTCCCTGCGATGAGTTGACCACGAAGGAGTCTGGATTACGCGAGAAGCGGGTAAGTCCGCTGCGCCATACTTTAGTCTCTTTTCCGCTGATGACGAATGCTCTCAGGTCGGCCTTTCGTTCTACTAACCTGGCAGTTGATGACTGTCCATCGGTATCGTCCAATACTTTCAAGTCCTTGAAGTCTATCACTTCCTGAGCAATCCAGCGTCGTGGCTGGCTGATGATGAGAGCTTTCAGCTCTTCGAGTTTCTTGCCCGACAGATCCTTGCCGAACACCACACCGTAGCCTCCAGCCTCGCTTACATCCTTGATTACCAGGTGCTGTATGTTCGCCAGCACATAATTGTAGTCTTCTTTGAAATATGGCAGATAGGTTGGCGCATTCTGTAGGATAGGCTTCTCATTCAGATAGTATTCCACCATCTTCGGCACGAAATAGTAGATGCCTTTGTCGTCGGCTACTCCGTTACCGATGGCATTTACAAGTGCCACGTTGCCAGCCTTGTAAGCCTGCATCACATTGGGTATACCGAGTAATGACGAAGCCTCGAACACCAGCGGATCCATGTATTCATCGCTTACGCGGCGATAGATGCACCCCACGCGGGTACGTTCCTTATATATACCCGAATAATATACATTGTAGTCCTCTACGAACAAGTCGCCTGGATAGGCCAGCGTGGCTCCAGTCTTTTCAGCCAGATAGGAATGCTCAAAGTAGGCAGAGTTATAACGTCCTGGGGTCAGAATTACAGATATTCCCCGTCCGTTATTCATCTCATCCATCATTTCGCGCAGCAGGTCGGCATATCCTCGGTTCTCTGCGATTGTATGCGAAGCAAAGGCAGATGGGGCTACACGTCGCGTTATCTGTCGTGCTATCATTGGATAGCTGGCTCCGCTCGGTATGCGCAGGTTGTCTTCCAGCACGTACCACTCACCGTCCTTGCCTTCCACTAAGTCGATACCTGCTATGTGGGCATATACACCACCTGTTGGACTGATTCGCTCACATTCTGGCATGTAGCCTTTCGACGAATAAACGAATTCCTCAGGTACGATGCCGTCCTTTATGATTTTCTTCTCATGGTATACATCCCACAGAAATTTGTTAAGTGCCTGTACTCTCTGCTTCAGCCCCTGCTCCAAATATTCCCAATCATCCTTACTGATGATACGGGGAACGGGGTCGAATGGGAAGAGTTGCTCATTGAACACACCATTCTTGTAAACACCAAAGCGCACACCATAACGCTCCATCCACTTGTTAACCGAATCTCGGCTGTCTGTCAGTTCAGTTACCCTTATACTCATACCTCTTTACCTTTATATATATTAATACGACGGCAAAGTTACAAAATATGTCAGAAATAGACGTGATATTTATTGCAGTTTGATTATTTAAACTGCAATTATCTTACAAATTGTAAGTTATATTGTTGTTTATTGTTTCAAATTGTTTGTATAATGTTAGTAATATGTGTCAGATTGATATTAAAATAGCTTCACAATTTTTTGCAGCGCTGCATCGGGCATGGGGGCATTGAATACCATGTCGAATATGTAGGGCACTTTAGCGGCGTAGTAGGGCATAAGCTTACGGGTGGCTTTGGTGATGGGATGCCCAGATCGTAAACTGCACGAGCAGTCAGAAATTCGGCCTTGGCCCTGTCGGCCTCGAATCCCGGTTTGTATAGCTTGGCCAGCGACCTGCCGTCCTTATGCGTATAGGTAAGTGCCGT
>JAGCPC010000180.1 GCA_017642485.1 Prevotella sp.
ATGGAATGCAAACGGTAACATGGGAGTGTTTCTTCATCTCTATCGCCTGTGGATTGGTCATAGATACCTTTCTATGTTGCAAACCAAATATCAGGTTCGTATTGTAGCATTGTTTAATCGTTATATTGTTATTTTTACTATATTTTACTATTTTTCGGTCAAGAAATCCCCTTCCAGACACGTTTCCTTGCGTCTGGAAAGTTGCATAAGCAACAGGTAGCCGGATCAAACTTCTATCAGATGTAGTGAGCCGTAGCCACTCATCAGATTGCTTCTTCAGATCTTGGGATATAAATGCCACAGTCTATCGGAAGATGTAGTCATACAGACTCATCAAGGTATCATAGTGGTCATCATAATTTGAGAAGTCAGTCCGACTTATGCACCTGTTGTTATGCCTGTTGTGAGTTGTCCCGTCAAGACAGTACATACGCTTTCTTCGTCTTCATGACGGCATAGGCCCTACATGCCAGTTTCCTTGCCACCTTTACGATGGCCTTCTGGGGCTTCATCATCTGGCAGCAGTTACCGTAGTAGCATCCTAACTGGTAGTCCCTATGGATAGCCACCCAGCTTGCCTCCACTATCAGCGGTCCGAGCTGTTTGTTGCCCCTGTTTGTCTTCTCGCCCCCAACCTTCTTCTCTCCGGAGTCGTGACATGTGGGAATCAGGCCCAGCATGGACACGAACTTGCGTTCGTTGGGGAAGCGCCCGGGATTGTTGTCCAGTTCCGTCAGCATCGACATGGAGGTTATCAGCCCGAAGCCTGGGACAGAACTCAGCAGGGAGAAGTTCTCCCTGTACTTGTCAGTCGTGCTCAGGCGGCGTATCTCACGGGTTACTGCCAGTATGTCCTTCCTGATATGCTCCACCTGGTCGCAGAGCAGCATGAGCGTGCGCTTCTCCTCGGAAAGCAGCACGACCTCCTCACGCAGCCACTTCATGAAGTTCCGGGACCAGTGCGTGCCGTTCCTGCTGAAACGCTCGGGATACGTCACCCCCTGCGTATAGAGCAGGTGCTTCGTCCTGTGCTTCTGGCGCGAGAGGTCTTTAATGAACCGCTGGCGCAGACGCATGAGGTTCGTGTCGTCCATGTAATCCTTTTCCTTGATGTAGATACCTGTCAGTTCGCCGCGCTTCAGCGACCGGGCAATCTTCTCGGAGTCCACGGCATCCGTCTTCGTCGCCTTCTCCTTGCCTGTAGTTGGAATGTCAGCCGCATGGACTACGATGTTCTCGAAACCAAGCTCCGCCAGCGCGTAGTGGGCAGAGAATCCGCAGAAGCCCGTCTCGTAGGCAGACTTGAAGTGTGCCCCGGGGTACTTCCTGTTCAGCCTGTCAAAGAGCTCCCTTGCATCAGAGTGCTGGGCGAATGAGTACTTGTAGCCGCTCTCGGTGAGCGTTGTCACGTGCCACGTCTTCAAATGTACGTCGATTCCGACGTAAATGTTTTGTCCTTTGAAGGAAATTTTGTTACTTTGCATCTCGGTACGGTTTTAATTGTGAATGTATGTTGTTTACTTTGCACTACAAAAATACAAACCAATTATTATCGTACCAACTTTTTCCTCCAGTTTCTTATGTCTCTCTTCGAAGCCACTTTCATCGCTTTGACGACGATGAGGGTTCTCGGAGCGTAGCGGAGAGGTTCGTCATCGCCGTCAAAGCGAAACCTTCTCAAGCACACTTTCGGCACTCTGTGGTAACTTTCCATGTTGCAAACATAGTAACTATTGGTTATCAACAATTACCGTGACATTGACAACGACCGAAGGACAGGAAAGCATACACTCATCGTGGCTATTGGTGCGAAAAGGGGTAGGGCGTTGTATTTTGCACTTGGCGTCGTTGCTTGTTTGATTGGTAACAT
>JAGCPC010000181.1 GCA_017642485.1 Prevotella sp.
CAGCAGCGTCCTGCCTATCGTCAGTATGACAACAATGGCGAACAGGGAAACGAGGAGTTTGGTCAGCAGCGTGGTGGATATCAGCCTCGCGGCGGTTATGGTCAGCGTGGTGGTTATCAGCAGCGTGGCGGTTATGGCCAGCAGCGTGGTGGATATAACAACAACCGTGGCGGCTATGGCCAGCAGCGTGGTGGATACAACAACAACCGTGGTGGTGGCTATGGCCAACGCCAGCGTACCCCAGGATATGATCCTAATGCCAAGTACTCTATGAAGAAGCGCATAGAGTATAAGGAGAATAACATAGACCCAACAGCACCAGTACGTCTTAATAAGTTCCTTGCCAATGCGGGCGTTTGCTCACGTCGTGAGGCAGATGACTTTATAGAGGCAGGAGTGGTAACAGTGAATGGACAGGTGGTTACCGAACTCGGAACAAAGATACTGCGCACCGATGAGGTGAAGTTCCATGATCAGCCGGTTACACTGGAGAAGAAAGTTTATGTGCTTCTCAACAAGCCAAAGGATTACGTCACTACCTCAGATGATCCACAACAGCGCAAGACTGTGATGGACCTCGTGCAGGGTGCATGTCCTGAGCGTATATATCCCGTAGGACGTCTTGACCGTAACACTACAGGTGTACTGCTTCTTACCAACGATGGTGACTTGGCTTCAAAACTCACCCATCCGAAGTTCCTTAAGAAGAAGGTATATCACGTATATCTTGACAAGAATGTCACACTGCATGACCTACAGCAGATAGCTGAGGGCATAGAATTGGAAGACGGCATGATAAAAGCTGATGCTGTTGACTATGCTCATCAGACAGACAAGAAACAGGTGGGTATAGAGATACACTCAGGCAAGAACCGCATAGTACGTCGTATCTTCGAGAGCCTGGGATATCATGTCACAAAACTCGACCGCGTGCAGTTTGCCGGCCTCACCAAGAAGAACCTCCGACGCGGAGATTGGCGCTTCCTCACAGAGAAAGAGGTCGATATGCTGCGCATGGGAGCGTTTGAGTAGCCCCACCGTTCACAGTTTACAGTTCATAGTTCACAGTTAAAAGTTTTCGTAGCGTAGCGTTTCGTTTTTTGTAGCGTAGCGTTTCGTACGAGCAAAGCGAGTATATTTATGAAACGTACAAAGATAATTGATGCCTTGGCCATGACGGTCTTCGGCGGAGAAATAGAAGTAAAAGGCTGGGTGAGAACCCATCGTTCAAGTAAGGCAGTAGATTTCATTGCCCTCAATGATGGCTCAACTATCAAAAATATACAGGTGGTGGTTGATCCTGCGAAGTTTGATGCCGATATGCTGAAGCAGATAACTACTGGGGCCTGCATACATGTAGTAGGTAAACTGGTAGAGAGTCAGGGTGCAGGACAGACATGCGAGATACAGGCTGATGAGATAGAGATATACGGTCTGTGTGGTAATGACTACCCTATGCAGAAAAAAGGACAGTCATTTGAGTACATGCGCCAGCATGCCCACATGCGTCTGCGTACCAACACCTTTGGTGCCGTTATGCGCATACGCCACAACATGGCGATGGCTATCCACACCTATTTCCATGAGCATGGGTATTTCTATTTCCATACTCCGTTGATTACAGCCAGCGACTGTGAGGGAGCAGGCAATATGTTCCAGGTTACTACCAAGAACCTCTATGACCTGAAGAAAGACAAAGACGGCAAGATAGACTACTCCGATGATTTCTTTGGCGAGCAGACATCGCTCACCGTATCAGGACAACTCGAGGGTGAACTTGGTGCTACTGCCTTAGGTGCTATTTACACCTTTGGTCCTACCTTCCGTGCAGAGAACTCCAACACTCCTCGCCACCTTGCTGAGTTCTGGATGATTGAACCAGAGATAGCCTTCATGGATCAGGAGGAGCTGATGGACCTGGAGGAAGACTTCATCAAGTATTGCGTACACTGGGCGCTTACCCACTGTAAGGACGACCTTGAGTTCCTTAACAAGATGATTGACAAGGGACTCATAGAACGTCTCGAAGGCATACTGAAGGAAACCTTCGTTCGTCTGCCTTACACAGAGGGTATCAAGATTCTTGCTGAGGCAAAGGCAAAGGGCAAGAAATTTGAGTTCCCATGCGAATGGGGTGACGACCTCGCTTCTGAGCACGAGCGCTATCTCGTAGAGGAACACTTCAAGAAGCCTGTCATCATGACCGACTACCCAACAGCCATCAAGTCGTTCTACATGAAGCAGAACGAGGCAACGGCTGACGGAGGTTCAACAGGCTACAAGGGTTGTGTGGCTCCTGGTCCTACTATGCAGGGCACTGACGTCCTCTTCCCACAGATAGGCGAGATAATGGGCGGCTCTGTACGTGAGGAGAGTTACGACAAGCTGATGGGCGAGATAGAGCGCCGTCAGATGGACACCACCCATCTGTGGTGGTATCTCGACACCCGTAAGTACGGTTCCTGTCCTCATGCAGGCTTCGGCTTAGGTTTCGAGCGCCTCATCCTCTTCGTTACAGGTATGCAGAACATTCGTGACGTTATTCCATTCCCACGCACTCCTAATAGTGCAGAATTCTAAGCGAATACGGCAGAATAAAAAGTTTTTTATCTTAATAAAACGGAAATTCCGACTGAAAAGTTTGGAGTTTCCGTTTTTTTGCGTACCTTTGCCGCTTGTAAGGTTATTTTTTACAAAAATAAGACTATAATTAAAAATCATACACAAAAAAACATTATGAAAAAAATCTTATCTATTATTTCCATGTTCGTCATGGCTTTGACAGCGTGGGCTGTGGATTCTGGAACTATCAACAACACTTCTGGCGGTATTCAGATTAGCGCAGCAGCAGGATGGAACGAGTCTCTCTACGCTGAGTGGGCTCAGTATTCAGGTGCAACTAACTACAATGTTTATGTTAAGGGAGGTCAGTACAGCGATTTCACTAAGATAGACGGTCAGTTGGTGCGTAGTTACGGCACTTATAATCGTGCTGACGCTTTAGGTCTTAAGGCTGGTACAAACTATGCTATCAAGATTGTGCCTGTAGTAAACAATGCTGAGGTTGCTTCAGCAGCAAGCACAGCTACTAACATTATCGTAAAGAACTACAACCGTGAGGGCTATGCTCACTATAACGCTACAGCAGGTGTAGGTGCTTACAACAATGACGGTACTCTGAAGTCTGGTGCTCGAGTAATCTATGTAAGCAAGGCTAATGCCAAGACCATACAGCTCTCTATGAATGCTGGTGGTAAGTCTGAGGAAACTCGCACTGGTATTCAGGATATCCTGCAGGCTTACGAGAAGGGTGTAGAGACACGTCCTCTCGCAGTTCGTATCATTGGTCAGCTCAAGATGGCTGATATGCCAGAGTTAGGCAGTTCTTCAATAGGTCTTCAGGTTAAGGGTAAGGGACAGAACATGAACCTCACCATTGAGGGTGTGGGCAATGATGCTACCTTCCATGGCTTTGGCGTTCTCGTCCGTGCTTGTAAGTATGTTGAACTCCGTAACTTTGCAGTAATGATGCATGCAGAGGATGGTATCAGCTTTGATACTGACAACGAGCACGTTTGGGGTCACAACCTCGACATCTTCTATGGTCAGAACAAGGGTGGCGACAAGGCTAAGGGCGATGGCTCTTTCGATGTTAAGGGCACATTCTACTGCACCGTTGCTGCTAACCACTTCTGGGATTCAGGTAAGTGTAACCTAAACTCTAATGGCGACGAGGTTGACTATGTTACCTATGTTAACAACTGGTATGACCACTCTGACTCACGTCACCCACGTGTTCGTAAATCTAAGCACCTCCACGTTTACAACAATTACTTCGAT
This sequence comes from Prevotella sp., assembly GCA_017642485.1. Taxonomy (GTDB): domain Bacteria; phylum Bacteroidota; class Bacteroidia; order Bacteroidales; family Bacteroidaceae; genus Prevotella. The sequence goes on from JAGCPC010000181.1 coordinate 3,841, forward strand.
GGCAACTCTAAGTATGGCGTAGGCTCTACTACGGGTTCTTGCATCTTCGTTGAGAAGAACTACTTCCGTAACTGTAAGTATCCTATGCTTATCTCTCTCCAGGGTTCAGACATACATAACGGTGTTGGCTCTAAGGATGAGACCAAGGGCACTTTCTCAAGTGAGTCAGGCGGTATCATCAAGGCATTCGACAACTACATGACTGGTCAGAACAGCTTCGAGCCTTATGTAGCAGGCGATGCTACTTACAGCAAGCATTTCGATGCTTATGTTGCTTCAAGCCGTAACGAGCAGGTTCCTTCAAGCGTAACTGCTCTCAGCGGTGGCTCTACCTACAACAACTTTGACTCAGCAAGTGACTTCTATTCTTATTCTCCACTTGCTCCAGCCGATGTTCCTGCTTTTGTAACAGGACAGTATGGTGCTGGTCGTATGCAGGGTGGTGACTTCAAGTGGACATTCAACAATTCTACTGAGGATACCAACTATGACGTTATCTCAGAACTTTCTTCTGCCCTCAGCTCTTACACTGGCAAGCTTGTAAAGGTTTACGGTGACATGGGTGCAGAGTCTGGCGAAGAAGGTGGTGAAGGCGGTGAAGGTGGTGATGACCCAACACCAACTCCAGACCCAACACCTGCACCAGAGGGTGATGTGTGGATACTTGGAGATAACGTCCCTTCTGGTTACAAGGTTGATGGTAGTGCTTCTGTTACAAAGTACGCCTATAGCAGCGATATCGTAAATAGTTCAAATCTCTTTGTTGTAGATGCTTCTCAGCACACTGTTACTATCCCTGCAGGCTATAAGGTAACCTCAGCTACACTCTATGCAGTTAATGACAATAACAGTGACAATAAGGGTAAGATAACGGAGATAGCAGGTAAAACCTTCGACGTTAGCTTGAAGAGTCGTAAGGGTGGCTCTTTGGCTGTGGCTACAGCTTCTGATATTAGCGTTACTGGTTCACTTACCTTCACCATCACATACAAATCTGGTGTTAAGCTCCTGCTCAATGTGGTAAGTGATTCTGCAACAGCTATTGAGCAAGTTGCTAATGTATATGAGGCAGAGACTTCACTAGCTAAGAAGGCAATAATCGGTGGTAAGCTTGTGATAATAAAGAATGGCAAGTTCTACAATGCTGCTGGTGCTCTCGTAAAGTAAAGTAGAGCAGGATAAAAAGTGCTCTGCACTCGCTCAATAAGGCGGAAATTCCAACGAAAAGTTTGGAGTTTCCGCTTTTTTTCGTAACTTTGCACTCTTGTAAAGGCTTTAACTATAACAAAAACATAAATCTACAATAAAAATGAAGAAACTTTTATCTATTATTGCGTGCACGCTCATGACGGCAGCCGTGAGTGCACAGACGGTTGACGGACGTAATTTCGGTATTGACGGCTTTGCTGCCTACGAGGGCACGAGTGGTAAGTGGTATCATGCAGGCGGTACCACTGGCGGTGCAGACGGCGAGGTGGTGAAGGCAAGCAACCTGTCAGAGTTGCAGGCTTACCTCCAGTCAAACAAACCTTACATAGTGCTTGTTGACAAGGATATCGATACAGGCATCACTGCTTACGTTGACGACCTCAGTACTGGTCACCTCTGCGATAAGCAGGATGGCTCAGAGGGTGTTGCTACCACATACGGCGAGCGCATCATGATAGCTGACAACAAGACGCTTATCGGTATCTCTGATGCCAGTGGTAGGGCTCCGCTGTTCTCACGCATTACTTTCGTGATGCAGTGCACTCACAATGTGATTATCCGCAACTGTCGCTTCACTATGGTTGGTGCACCTATCCTAAAGTCTGGCGAGAACAAGATTGTTGCTTGGCGTGAAGGAGCACAGAAAGAGGTTGGCGATCCAGACTGTATCGGAATTCAGGCTGATGCCAAGAGCGCAAAGACAGACTCTGGTAGCCACATTTGGATAGACCACTGCGAGTTCTTCAATGGTAATGCTGCCAACAAAGACCGTTATGACGGACTTGTTGACTGCAAGAACAATATCCAGTGGCTGACCATTTCATACAACCTGTTCCACGACCATGACAAGGCTTGTCTGTGGGGTAAGGGTGATAGCGATGTTTTTGACAATTGTCGTACTATTTCTGCTCACCACAATTATTTCAAGGATATTCAGGGTTCACGTCTTCCACTTCAGCGTGGTGGTAATGTCCATTACATGAACAACTATCAGGTTAGCTCACAGGATGGTTGGGACCTTCGCAGTAAGTCTGTAGGTTATGCTGATGCTTGCTATTTCAAGAATAGTAAGGCTGCCATACTTCCTGATGGTGGTGGTGTAGTAAAGATTAACGAGGATCCTGTGTATGGTGTGATATACGACAATTGTTCTCGAGTAATCACAGGCCATGCAGGTGTTACCTATAAGAACGCTCCTGCTAAGTATGATAAGGAGTTTCCTGCTTCCACTTATGTAACTGGCACATGGGTGCCTACTGATACATGGGCAGGATATTATGTAAACAATCATGACAAGGCTGAGGACGTTCCTGCCATCTGCGAACAGTACTCTGGTGCAGGCAAGATAGTAATATGGAAGGAGTATGCTTCTGAAGTTCCTGCTTACAGCCAAACTGCTATGCAGGCTGCACTTGATAATCCTCGCACCATAGCATCATCTGGTCAGACATATTACACCTATGATGCTAATGGCAATAAGATGACTGTTGCACCAGCTCCAACTGCTATAGAGAACGTTAACGGGAACGTTAACGCTAATATAAATAAGGTGCAGAAGGCTGTCATCAATGGCAAACTCGTTATTGTGAATGACGGCAAGCAGTTTAACGCTGCTGGTCAACTCGTTAAGTAAATGAAGATTGCACTGATATTCGCTATGAGGGCTGAGGCTCAGCCCGTGATAGACTACTATGGGCTGGAGGAGCAAAAGGGCTTCTTCAGTCCTTTGCCTACAAAATTATACAGAGACTCATGTGATTCTGTCTTTCTTATCCTCAACGGCGTGGACCACGACCGCGACCTGATAGGTTGCGAGGCAGCAGCCATCACCACACAGGTGGCGATACAGCGGTTGCAGCCAGACCTCGTGATATCCTGTGGTACCTGTGGTGGTTGGCAGCGATATGGTGCAAGGGTGGGGCAGGCATACATCGCCGACGGGGTGATGTTTCATGACCGCCGAGTGCCTGGCGACAATGAGTGGGACACTCAGGGCATGGGCAACTACCCTGTGTGGGAAGGCTCCCAGCAACTCGCCGAAAAGCTCCACTTGCCTATGGGCAAAGTAACTACAGGTTCCAGTTTCGACCTCACGGCAGAGGAGGATGCCTTCATAGACCAAAATGGTGGACGATTAAAAGAGATGGAGGGGGCGGCAGTAGCCTTCGTATGCTCACTGTACCATGTGCCGGTAATGCTCATTAAGGCTGTGACAAACCTGAGGGATAAGTGTGACGATCAGATAGACGACTTCCAAAAGAACATGAAGCAGGCTACAGCCTCGCTGTTGAATGCCTGTCATGGTGTGTTAAGTGAACTTAGTTAACGAAAAGTTTGGATATTCCGAGACTTTTCGTTAACTTTGCACTTTAAAGGGGCTATGTGCTTTACGCAAACGAAAACGGATGACATTCAGCGACATTATAGGACAGCAGGACATGGCACAGCGACTGAAGTCGTTGGCTGATGAGGGCAGACTGCCTCATGCCATGATGCTATGCGGACCTGATGGCGCTGGCAAGATGGCGCTGGCGATAGCGTTGGCGACGTATATACTAAATAGAAGGGGTTTTAAGGTGCACGGTATAGAGCATCCTGACCTGCACTTCACTTTCCCCACGATAAAGCTGAAGAAGTGGAACTCGGAGTATAAGCCCATTAGTGACGACTTCATAGAACAGTGGAGGGAAATGACCTCTCCCCAGCCCTCTCCCATGGAGAGGGAGCAAGGAAGGAATGATGTCAATCCTTACTTCTCGCTGGCCGACTGGATGGAGGCGATGAAGGCTGAGAAGCAGCAGGCGGTGATAACTGTAGGCGAGGCCGACGAACTGATGAAGCGCCTCTATATGAAGTCCAACCAGGGCGGATGGAAGATAAGCATTATATGGTTGCCAGAGAGGATGAACCTCGAGTGTGCCAACAAGATGCTGAAGCTGATAGAGGAACCTCCCATGCAGACACTCTTCATACTGGTATGCCGAGAGCCTGAGCAACTCCTTGAGACGATACGCTCCCGAGTGCAGCGCTTCGACGTGAAGCCGATAGCCCATGAGGATATGGTGCAGGCACTCAAGGAACGCAGGGCACTGAGCGATGACGATGCCGAGAGGATAGCACGTCTGGCAGGAGGCAACTGGCTCGCTGCGCTGGAGGAACTCAATGCTGGCAATGAGAACAAACTGTTCTTCGACTACTTCGTGACACTGATGCGAAAGGCATACATGCGCGATGTGAAGGACCTGAAGCGATGGGCAGAGAGCGTATCGGCACTGGGCAGGGAGGAACAGAAACGCTTGCTCGCCTATTTCCTCAGGATGACTCGCGAGGCCTTTATGTATAACTTCCACAACAAGGAACTGATATACATGACGGAAGAGGAGGAAATGTTCTGCCAGAAGTTTGCTCGCTTCATAAATGAGAATAATGTACTGGGCTTTCAGGAACTATTCCAGATAGCCATGCGCGATATAGGACAAAATGCTAACGGCCGTATGGTGTTCTTCGATATCACGATGAAGACGGCAGTTTTAATTCATAATTCATAATTCACAATTCATAATTGAAGAAAACGTGATAGATTATCAAAATATGAAGTTTACTCTCGGCCCAGAGTGTGCCAGGGGACTGAGTGCAAGAGGGGTGGGACGCAGCGACCACCAGCTGAATACCTACGACTGGCTTGCCGACGTGCCGGGTAACGCAGAGAGTACCGACCTGGTGGAGGTGCAGTTTAAGAATACCCGCAAGGCATATTACCATAATGTCAATGGTCTGGACCTGAAGAAAGGCGACTGGGTGGCTGTGGAGGCAAACCCAGGACATGACATCGGAGTGGTATCGATGACGGGACGACTCGTGACGCTACAGATAAAGAAGGCAAACCTGAAGTCGGCAGAGGATATACGTAAGGTGTATCGCTTTGCCAAGGATACCGATATGGACCGCTATTATGAGGCAAAGAGCCGTGAGGAGGCTACGATGATACAGAGCCGACAGATAGCTAAGGACCTGGGACTGGACATGAAGATTGGCGATGTGGAGTATCAGGGCGATGGCAACAAGGCGATATTCTACTATATAGCCGACGAGCGCGTGGACTTCCGCCAACTCATCAAGGTGCTTGCCGATACTTTTCATGTGCGCATAGAGATGAAGCAGATAGGTGCCCGACAGGAGGCAGGCCGTATAGGTGGCACAGGACCATGTGGCAGAGAGCTGTGTTGCGCTACATGGATGAAGGCCTTCTCCAGCGTGAGTACCAATGCGGCACGTTATCAGGATATCTCACCCAATCCACAGAAACTGGCAGGTATGTGTGCCAAACTGAAGTGCTGCCTGAACTACGAGGTGGACTGCTATATGGAGGCAGGCAATAAGATGCCTAAAAGGGATGTGGTGCTACAGACGATGGACAGCGACTACTACCTGTTTAAGCAGGATATACTGGCGCAGATGATGACATACTCCACCGACAAGAAGAAGCCCGTGAACCTGGAGACGATATCAGTGCAGCGTGCTCACGAAATCATAGCGATGAACAAAGAAGGCAAGAAGCCTCTGTCACTCGCTGATGATGGCAAGGCCAAGGAGGCAGAACGTCCAAAGGATATGCTCGATGGTTCGGACCTCACACGCTTTGACAAGGCAAAGAAGAAAAAGAAAAAAAAGAAACACAATCCACAACAGTAAGCGGTAATACAGAGACTGAAGTGAGAGTCCTTTTCTTACATATTATACTTGCACTGACGCTCCTCACTGCGTGTACAGATAGTGACGTGGTGTATCACAATTTCGAGACGACTCCCAAAGAGGGATGGGGCAAGACTGACACCCTGATGATGCAGACGGGGGAGATACAGGAAACGGGAATGTATAGTGTAGAAATGTGCGTGAGAATCACGGAGGCTTACCCATATCAGGCTCTCACCCTGATGGTAGAGGAGGTTATACTGCCGAGAAACACGAGGACAGTATATCCCGTGACGCTACAGATAGCTACACAGGAAGGAAAACGTAACAAGGAGGGACTGACATACTCGGAGTTTATAAATAGACTGAACACACCGTATGTCCGTAAAGGAGAGAGCATAAGGTTTAACATATACCACAAAATGCGACGCACAGCATTGCCTGGCGTGACAGACGTGGGGATGAAAGTAGTAAAGAGTTATGGCAAAACTACTTTGGGTAGATGATGAGATAGAGCATCTCAAGGCTCACATATTGTTTCTCGAGAAAAAAGGCTACGACGTTGTTGTAACCAATAATGGTTTGGATGCTGTAGAACAGTGTCAGCAGCAAACCTTTGACCTTGTGCTGCTCGATGAGATGATGCCAGGCATCACGGGACTGGAGACCCTGCAACGCATAAAGGGGGTACAGCCACAGACACCTGTGGTGATGGTGACAAAGAGCGAGGAGGAGGATATCATGAACCAGGCTATAGGCGCCAAGATAGCCGACTACCTCATCAAACCCGTCAACCCGATGCAGATACTCCTCGCACTGAAAAAGCATGTGCACCAGCGTGAGATAGTGACCGAAGTGACACAGCAGAGCTATCAGCAGTCATTCATGGAGATATCGATGCAGA
>JAGCPC010000182.1 GCA_017642485.1 Prevotella sp.
AACACAACAACACCTGCACCAAGGGCGGTACAGGTGGTGAAGGTGAAACCTGAGTCTGCGCATGTGAAGCATCATCACAAGCATCATGCTAAGCATCATTGCCATGCTAAGCATCATGCTCACAAGCATGCTCCAGCTGCTACATGGAGGGATGCTGCGCCGAGAAGATAACAAGAGAGAATGAACAAACAGAGGCGAGAACCCGTTATGGATTCTCGCCTCATAGTATTCGTTTTCGTAGGCGCTTGCGCCGTTTCGTAGCGAAGCGTTTCGTGGCGAAATTTTCGCTTATAGTGGATACTCGTCAAAGGCATAGAGCACTGTGGAGAGGTAGCGCTCGCCAGTGTCGGGGAGCAGTGCTACGATGGTCTTGCCCTTGTTCTCAGGACGCTTGGCTATCTGAGCTGCTGCAAAGGCTGCTGCACCTGATGAGATGCCTACGAGCAGACCTTCCTGCTGTGCCAACTGACGACCAGTGCGGATGGCATCATCATTGTCTATATCGAGCACTTCGTCGATGTACTCTGCTCCGTATGTCTTAGGCACGAAACCTGCGCCGATGCCCTGAATCTTATGAGGACCGCTGGGTTTGCCATTGAGCACTGCTGAGGTTGATGGTTCTACGGCATATACCTTCACGTCAGGATTCTGCTCCTTGAGGTATTTTGCCACACCAGAGATGGTGCCACCAGTGCCCACGCCAGCTACGAAGATATCTACCTTGCCGTCTGTCTGCTGCCATATCTCAGGACCAGTGGTGGCATAGTGCTTGGCTGGGTTGGCGGGGTTCTCAAACTGCTGGAGTATTACTGAACCAGGGATGGAGTCACGCAGTTCGTTGGCTGCCTTGATGGCTCCTGCCATGCCGTCCTTGCCTGATGTGAGGCGCACCTCGGCACCGTATGCCTTGACGAGGTTACGACGCTCTATGCTCATGGTCTCAGGCATGGTGAGGATGAGGTGGTAGCCCTTGACGGCGCTGACCAGTGCCAGTCCTACGCCAGTGTTGCCTGATGTAGGCTCGATGATGGTAGCACCAGGCTTGAGTATGCCCTTAGCCTCTGCGTCCTCTACCATTGCGAGGGCGATACGATCCTTTACTGAACCGCCTGGGTTGAAAAACTCTACCTTAGCGATAACGGGTATCTCAAGGCCGTGTGCCTTAGAGAACTTGTTGAGTTCGAGCAGTGGGGTGTTGCCCACGAGCTCGGTAAGTGATTTTGCGATTGCCATATTGTTAATTCCTTTTTAAAATGATTCAACTAAAGTTTCATACGAAGCGGGACTGACGTCCCTACGAAGCGGTGCTTGCGCACCTACGAATCGAGACCGTTGGTCTCTACGAAAACTGTTTTGGTAGTTGCTTTAGCAACGTTTCGTAGTCATCGGAGATGACGTTTCGTTTTCGTAGCAGGTTTTCCTGCGTTTCGTTTTTTTTTTGTTCTGAGTGCAAAGGTACGAACTTTCTCGCACCCTTGCAATAACAAACTTATGTTATATTTAATTCATAATTGAAAATTGAGAATTGAAAGTTGAAAATTATGATTACAATTAAGTATTCAACATTCGATAGCGAGTGACTTTAACATTAACTTCGGGCAAATCATAATTTTCAATTCTCAATTTTCAATTTACAATTGACTGAACGCTTGCTCAAGGTCGGCTATGATGTCGTCGATATGCTCCACACCGATGGAGAGGCGCACAGTGGATGGGGTGATGTGCTGGTCGGCAAGTTCCTCAGGCGACAGCTGTGAGTGGGTGGTGGTGTAAGGATGTATCACCAGCGACTTCACATCGGCAACATTGGCGAGGAGTGAGAATATCTTCAGTGAGTCGATAAACTTCCATGCCTCTTCCTGTCCGCCCTTGATCTCGAAGGTGAAGATGGATGCTGCACCATTAGGGAAGAGCTTCTTGTAGAGTTCGTGGTCAGGGTGTGAGGGCAGGGCAGGGTGGTTCACCTTTGCTACCTTAGGATGCTTGCTGAGGAAATCGACTACCTTGAGGGCATTCTCCACATGGCGCTCTATGCGCAGAGGCAGCGACTCAGTGCCCTGAAGCAGTATCCACGCATTGAATGGAGAGATGGTGGAACCAGTATCTCTGAGCAGTACGGCACGGATGCGAGTGACGAAGGCTGCTGCTCCTGCTACGTCTGCAAACACTGCTCCATGATATGATGGCTCTGGCTTAGCGAGGGTAGGGAACTTATCGGCATTTGCCTTCCAGTCGAACTTGCCACCATCTACTATCACACCACCGAGTGATGAGCCATGACCACCTATGAACTTAGTGGCTGAATGTACCACGATGTCGGCACCATGCTCCAATGGACGATAGATGATAGGTGCGAAGGTGTTGTCAACGATGACGGGAATGTTGTGCTTGTGTGCTATCTCGCTGATACGGTCGAGGTCGATAACGTCAGAGTTGGGGTTGCCCAGTGTCTCGAAATAGAACACCTTAGTGTTAGGACGGATAGCCTTCTCAATGGCATCGAAGTCGCGAGGATCAACGATGGTGTGCTCTACTCCCTGATTAGCCAGCGTGTGGACGATGAGGTTATACGAACCACCATATAGATTATTTGCTGCCACGATGTGGTCGCCAGCGAGTGCTATGTTCTGCAGGGCATAGGTGATGGCTGCTGCACCACTTGCTACTGCCAGACCAGCCACACCACCCTCAAGGGCTGCTATGCGGTCTTCAAACACTCCCTGAGTGGAGTTGGTGAGGCGACCGTAGATGTTGCCTGCATCACGCAGTCCGAAACGGTCGGCGGCATGCTCGGAGTTGCGGAACACATATGAGGTTGTTTGATAAATAGGCACTGCACGAGCATCTGATGCTGGGTCTGCTACTTCCTGTCCTACGTGGAGGGCGAGGGTTTCAACGTGAAGTTTGTTTGTCTGTGTACTCATTGTTTAATTCCTTTCTTTTAAATGATTCAACTAAAGTTTCATACGAAACGTGACTATGTCACTACGAAGCGGTGCTTTCGCACCTACGAATCGAGACCTTTGGTCTCTACGAAAACTGTTTTGGTAGTTGCTTTAGCGACGTTTCGTTTTCGTAGCTTGCCTTGCAAGCGTTTCGTTTTCGTAGCAGGGTATCCCTGCGTTTCGTTCTTTTCCGAGTGCAAAGTTACTGCCATATAGCAATATCTTCCAAGAAAACTTATGCAAATTAGAAAAACTTTCTAATACTTACTGTTTCTTGGAAGAAATATCTAAGAAAGGAACTAAAATCCGTGCGAGATATAATCAGGTTAGAGTGATTTTAACCAAATAACAAAGAACCTATCATACACTATATAACCCTTGTCTGTATGATAAAGGAATTCTTCATCTATAAGAAACTTCAAAGCACGCTGTATGCTGCTTGGCGATTTCAGGTTGTAATGTCTGAGGAAAGTTCCTGACATGGGAGCTTCTACTATACCCTCTCGTGCTACTGCGAGTAGTAGCGATGCCTGG
>JAGCPC010000183.1 GCA_017642485.1 Prevotella sp.
AATGCTTCGGCTGAATCACTTAACTCGAAGATCAAGCAATTTCGTGCACAACTTAGAGGAGTAATCGATGTGGACTTCTTTCTCTACAGGCTATCAATGATATACGGGTAAACACAGGGTTTTACTGGTGACCCATTTTTTTGCTATTGTTTTTGCTATATCTTCAAAAGAAATGAATACGTATTATGATAAATAGTAAATTTCGAAACTATACTCCACTTTTATTTTATTTGTCTTTGTTGTCTGAGTATCGGTATTGTCTTTAACTCCTCTAACTCCTTTAACTACTGTTAGAATGGCAGTCCAACAGCAAAATGAAGAGCATAGTCTCTTGAGAAAATAGGATGAAATATAGGGAAATGTTCTTTGGTTGTAGTATATGCAGGATTTACAGCTTTCATTCCCATATCAAGTCTAAGAATGAAATAATCGAAATTGAGTCTTAGTCCGACACCATAGCTTACAGCCATTTCATCATATATACTTTTTAGTTTGAAATAACCATCCGGTTGGTCTTCGTATGACCTGATAGTCCACACATTGCCTGCATCGACAAACAAAGCGCCCTGAAATTTCCAGAACAAATTGGTACGCAACTCCGCATTAAGATCTATCTTTATGTCACCTGTCTGATTGATGAAATCGATACGACCGTCTGTACCTATATATCTTCCTGGTCCCAAGGTACGCACATTCCATCCACGAACGCTATTGGCACCACCAGCAAAGTAACGTTTCTCGAATGGTAGCATGCTACTATTACAATAAGGTACACCTACCCCTATGCGAGCATGTAATGCCAGTGTGTTACGACTGTCAAGATTATATAAATGTGTGTAATCAGCATCAAACTTTACATACTGTGCAAAAGCGACATTCGCCACTTTATATTGTCCAAGGGAATTTTGAGCGAAATTAAACGTATTAGCCAATGCATACAGTAGGTTTCCGGAAGTTTCTATATTGGTTCTCAGCGTGTTGTGAGTGTCACTGTATGTCAATCCGAATCCTATCTTCATAATAAACAAGTCCTCGTAGTTGTACCTCAATATAGCATTTCTGTTGCTTTCGTTATCAAGATATTCTCTCTTGAAAGTTTCAGAAATCCAAGGCATCGAGATAAAGTTGAGGTCTATAATGTCAAAGGTGTACCCTACTCTGCCCTTTGATGAACTCCATTTGTACCTACATGTGGCTGTCAACACTTTACGACGAAATTCTGGCCTACTCTGTATATTATAACTTATTGGCAACTCGGTGATTACGTCGTGTCGCTTTTGAAATTCTTTAGATATTCCTGGCATTATAAGTTTTGGAAAAGTCAACTTCGTTTCCAATTCCAGTTCTTCATAATTGCTGTTATCATATCCTTCCAGTCCTCTGATAGCCTCAAATGCTCCCCTTGCCTGTATCGACAGCTGTTCGCTACCATGAAAGATGTTCCTGTTTTCGTATATAACAGATAGCGCAGCACCAAAATCGCCAGCAGTATTGGTACCCTCTGGCTGTATCTGTATCGAGTGCGTTTTTTTGCGTGCTATCTGTATGTTTACATCCAGAGCATTAGTGTCAGCAACCTCATTGAAGTGTATGTTGGTAGAGCGGATTGCTTTGAGTCGTGCAAATTTGTTATACGTCTGCTGTACCACCTTGGAACTGTAGTAATCCCCTTCTTCGATAAGATTATTGTTATCCAACGTAGAATGCCTGATGTTGAGTTCCTGTCCAGGTATTCCGCTATACGAGATGTTCCTGATATAATAATAAGGATGTTGAGTAAGCGAATCGCGAGAGCTTCGTCTGTATAGTCCCAGCAACATCGTCACATCAACAGTCTTGTCACTGTACGAGCTATCTGCAACAAACGTTATGTTCTCCTTATTAAAATAGTAGTAGCCGTTGTTATTGAGTAGCGTAGTGATATCATTACGCACAGCATACAACTTATTGACTGAGAATGGTTCGCCTGCTTCAAATGCCCTCTCTATCACACCTTGTGCATTAAGCAGTGAGTCAATTCTCCTGTCAGCTATTCTGCTTTTGAAACTCTTTAGGGTATATTGCTCTTTGGGCGTTATCTCGTATATCACCGAAGCTCGTCTTTTTTTTGCTACGATATACGGTTTTACCTCGGCATCAAGATACCCACGGTTATGCATCACTGTCTTAAGGTTTACGCAGCTTACGTTCATCTGTGCAGTATCGAGCACAACTGGCGCTTCGCCCCATTTCTTGAGTCGGCGGTTTATAGCTTTTGTAGTATCGCGTCCTGCTAAGGAATATATGCTGAGGGGTACTTTAAGCGTAGAAAACCATCGTGTGTTTGTTTTCTGACTTAGATATGGTGACAAATTACTGAAATCTACACTTTTATCTGTAGATACCACATAGTTGTGCGATAGTAACAGATCATTCTCGGCAACAAATTTAGTCCCATCACATGACGTTACTATTGCTGCCAATACAACAGCCATCCCCCACCCTACTATATGTCTTACGTTATATCTCACTGAGTGGTATTAGAGTAGGTTTCTTCGTAGTCACGTATGATATTGACATCTTTCTTTATATTGAATACCTGTCCATCAGCGCCACGTGCTTTGACCTGAATGTAGTACACACCGTCCTTGACCTGTTTGCCGTTGTATGTACCGTCCCATCCTTCATTCACATTGTCCCACTCGTATAGTTTCTGTCCCCAGCGGTTGTATATCGATGCGTGAAACTCCACTATACTCTGAGCCTCTTTGGCTTTGAACTCCTCATTATATTGGTCGCCATTAGGTGAGAAGGCATTGGGGAAAGTGAGTTTGCTTTCGTATGTCTTAACGGAGAAAATATACTTATTGGTACGGTTATAGTCGGGAGTTATCTGTATAGTCTCATCGTATGTATCGTGACTTACTACTACATAACCTACGTATGCTATGCTATCAGTGCCTGCAGTGTTGAAATAAAACTCTGTGGGGTTATTGGGATTGGATATCTCGGGTTCCTCCATCTGTCCTCCCTCGCTCCATACGCGCCATGCTCCGTAGAATGTAGCATCAGGGTATGTCTGTACATTTCCTTCATCATCTACATAAAGCATTTTAGCCTCCATCGTAGTATTGATGGGTGCCGAACCCTCATAGTCCATGCCTGATACAGTCTGTTGTTTACCACTACCATCTACAACTGTCCAACCGAACGAAATATAGGGGGCACCGCTCGCCCATGTAGTGGATGAATATATGGTAATCAACAGGGAAAATGCTAATAATTTTATTCTCATGATGAACAACTTATGGTTGAATAAATCGTAATTCGCAACAAAATTAACAATAAAATTTGACTTAACTGCTGATTTTAAGAAAAAAATGTGTATTTTTGCATTTTGAAAAAAAATCTTACGATTAAGTCTTTATAGCTATGACGATAATGAAAAGGTATATCTTATCTATGCTGATGTGGTCAGTATTGGCTGTGACATCGGTCTTTTCGCAGATAAATGTCGGTGTGATGTTACCCCTGCATGACAATGATGGTGACGGACGCCGTATGATAGAGTACTATCGCGGTATATTGCTCGCAGTAAAGGAGTTGAAGGCTGAGGGCATGAATGTCAATGTAAGGGCGTGGAATGTGGCTATCGATGCCGATCCGCGCATTACCCTATTGCAAGATGGTGTCAAGGACTGCAATATCATCTTCTCACCGCTATATACCAAGCAGGTGAAGGTTATAGGTGATTTCTGCCGTGCTTATGGCATCAAGATGGTGATACCATTCTCTATCAATGGTAACGAGGTTGACAAGAATCCCAATATCTACCAGGTCTATCTGTCGCCTGACGAGATGTACACCACCTCGATACAGCGTGTTGCTGAAGATTTCAGCCAGTACCACCCCGTATTTATCGACTGCAACGATACCACTTCCCGAAAAGGTGCATTCACATTTGGACTGAGGAGCGTATTGGAGAAAAAGAACATCCCCTACAACATCACCAATCTGCACTCCTCAAGCGAGATGTTTGCTAAGGCTTTCTCGCTTACCCAACCCAATATCGTGATACTCAATACGGGACGTTCGCCAGAGTTGAGAGCGGCTATGGACAAACTCGATGTGCTGCTCTCTGCCAATCAAAATGTCAGCGTCACACTGTATGGCTATACTGAATGGTTGATGTATGCCAAGTTCCTCCAAAGTCGATTTGCCAAATACAACACCTATATACCAACAAATTTCTACTACAACGAACTGTCTCAAAGGACAAGGCAGTTTGCACAAAGTTATAGAAGCGCTTTCCATCAAGATATGATGAATGCCCTACCCCACTTTGCTGCTACTGGCTACGATCACGCCATGTATTTCATAGGAGGCAAATCTCAATGGATGCAAACACCACTGAAGTTTCAGAAAACACCCAATGGCGGCTATCGCAACAAGGCTTTCATGCTGATACACCACAGACCTGATGGTGGTATAGATGCTTTGCAGTATTAGTTTGAGGGTTTAATGGTTTAATGGTTTAAGAGTTTAAGAGTTTAAGGGTTATAAGGTTTATGGTAAGACGACTGGTTATAGTAACAGTAATCATAATTTTCAATTTTCAATTCTCAATTCTCAATTCCGCCAAAGCTCAGGTGGGTGACTACCGCCATGTGTGGGCTGTAGGCTTTCATGGTGGCTTAGCCCTGAACAATATAGGATTCACTCCCTCTGTGACTCAGAAGATGCACAAGGGAAGTTCATTTGGCGTAATGGGAAGATACACCAGCGAGAAGTTTTTCTCCACAATCTGCTCAATACAGATGGAGGTCAACCTGACAGAGTTGGGTTGGGAGGAAGACATCAAGACCATCAATGGCGATGAGGTAATCAATCCAGGCACAGGAATAGCTGAGAGTTATAAGCGTGATGTGAAATACCTGCAGATTCCTCTTTTGGCTCACCTTGCATGGGGAAAGGAGAGACATGGCGTTAATGCTTTCATTAACGCTGGTCCACAGTTAGGTTTCTTCCTTAGTGAGAAAGTGACCAAGAACTATGATACCCCCTACATTCCTGACGTTTACCCTGACTATGAGGAGGGAAAGACGAGAGTCAACACTGAGGTGGCTCAGGAAACCATGGATGTAGAGAAGCATTTTGATTTCGGCATAGCGATGGGTGGTGGCATAGAGTGGGATATTAAGTATGTAGGGCGTTTCTCGCTTGAGGCACGTTATTACTACGGACTGGGAAACCTCTATGGTGATTCGAAGAGAGATGAATTTGCCAAGTCAAACAATGGAACTATACATATAAGGTTGGCTTATATGAGAGACTTGTAGGTTAAAGGTTAAAGATTAAAAGGCTTGGCTGAGGAACAATACATAAACGTATGGGGAGCGAGGACTCACAATCTGAAGAATGTGGATGTGCAGATACCCCGCAACAGCCTGACAGTCATCACTGGTCTGTCGGGTTCGGGCAAGTCATCACTCGCCTTTGATACCATCCTGACAGAGGGTCAAAGACGTTATGTGGAGACTTTTTCTGCTTATGCACGCAATTTCCTTGGTGGCATCGAACGTCCTGACGTTGACAAGATAACAGGATTGTCCCCTGTGATATCTATAGAGCAGAAGACCACCAACAAAAATCCGCGCTCTACCGTTGGCACCACCACTGAGGTGTATGACTACCTGCGATTGCTCTATGCCAGAGCCGGTACTGCCTACAGTTGGGAGACAGGTGAGAAAATGGTGCGATATACCGAGGAGCAGCTCGTCAGTATGGTTGAGCAACGATATGCCGACAAGAGTATCTATGTACTTGCCCCTCTGGTGAGAAATCGTAAGGGACACTATCGCGAACTCTTCGAACAGATGATAAAGAAGGGTTTTCTGCAGATACGTATAGACGGCGACATACAGGACCTCGTTCACGGTATGAAGCTCGACCGCTACAAGAATCATAATATCGAGGTAGTCGTTGACAAACTGAAAGTTTCTTGTGCTGACGACAAATCCAAATCTGAAAGGCTGAGACGGAGTATATCAGTCGCTATGCTTCATGGCGACGGGCTTATCATGATAATGGATCGTGATACGCAGGAAGCCAAGTATTTCTCCAAACGTCTGATGTGTCCCACTACGGGAATGGCGTACAAAGACCCCGCACCTAATATTTTCTCATTCAATTCACCCGAGGGAGCGTGTCCCTATTGTAAGGGACTTGGTATAGTCGATGCCAATGACCCTCTGATGGCACAGAGCGCAGACGATTTCTCATCTATGACGGAGGTACAGATGGATGACGATGACAACGACGAAACGTCATACGTCGTATGTCCGGCTTGCGATGGCGCACGTCTGAGTCGTGAGTCTCTGTCATACAAGGTGTGGGACAAGAATATTGCCGAACTCAGCAATATGGACATTGATGAGTTGCAGGAGTGGCTCGCTGAGGCTCCCCGTCACATGGAACCGCAACAGAGTAAGATAGCTGAGGAGATACTCAAGGAGATACGCACTCGTTTGCAGTTCATGCTTGATGTAGGATTGCACTACATCGCCTTGAGCCGTCCCTCATACTCGCTTTCAGGTGGTGAGAGTCAGCGTATCAGGTTGGCTACGCAGATTGGTTCGCAACTCGTCAACGTACTCTACATCCTCGACGAACCGTCAATAGGCCTGCATCAGCGTGATAATGAGCGCCTTATCTATTCGCTGAAGAAGTTACGCGATATGGGTAACACCGTCATCGTGGTCGAACATGATGAGGACATGATGCTCAGTGCTGATTACATTATCGATATCGGTCCTGGAGCAGGGCGTAAGGGAGGCAATGTCGTATTTCAGGGTACTCCCGAGGCACTCCTCAAGACTGATACGCTGACAGCGTCATATCTCAACAAGACGCGTAGGATAGACCCTCCCGCTGAGCACCGCAAAGGCCTTGGCCAGTCTATCGTCCTGCATGGCGCTTCGGGCAATAATCTGAAGGGTATTGACGTAGAGTTTCCTCTCGGCAAACTTATCGTAATGACAGGAGTGAGTGGCTCAGGCAAATCCACCCTCGTCAATGAGACACTGCAACCTCTGCTGTCACAACATTTCTACAAGTCTAAGAAGTCGCCCCTACCCTACACCAGTATCACGGGCATGGATTATATCGACAAGGTGGTCTGCGTAGATCAGAATCCTATAGGTCGTACACCACGTTCTAATCCTGCTACGTATATAGGGGTTTTCTCTGATATCAGGTCTCTCTATGTCAATCTCCCTGAAGCTAAGATAAGGGGTTACAAACCAGGACGTTTCTCTTTCAACGTGAAGGGAGGACGCTGCGAGTCATGCGGAGGCAATGGCTACCGCACTATCGGCATGAGTTTCTTGCCTGATGTGTATGTCCCCTGTGAAGTATGTCGCGGCAAGCGCTACAATCGCGAGACTCTGGAGGTACGCTACAAGGGCAAGAGCATTGCCGACGTGCTTGATATGACCATCAATCAGGCTGTTGAGTTTTTTGAGGCGATACCCAAAATCCTGCACAAACTCAAGACTCTTCAGGATGTCGGCATGGGCTATGTCAAGGTCGGACAGTCCAGTACTACGCTATCGGGTGGAGAGAGTCAGCGCATTAAGTTGGCTACCGAACTGTCAAAGCGTGATACTGGCAAGACGTTCTACATACTCGACGAACCCACCACGGGTTTGCACTTTGAGGATATCAGATTACTTATGGCTATACTGCAGCATCTTGTTGACAAGGGTAATACGGTGCTTATCATTGAGCACAACCTCGATGTGATAAAGCTTGCCGACCATATTATCGATATGGGCCCCGAAGGTGGACGCGGAGGCGGTACCATCGTGGCGACGGGTACTCCAGGGGAGGTTTCGGAGGCCACAAGCAGTCATACTGCACGCTTTCTAAAATCTGCTCTTGCAAAATAAAGGATACAAAAATTTGTCTATTTGACATTTTATTATTAACTTTGCCCGATAAATCTATTTATCTTGCCAATCTATGGAGGGTGACCACATAGCTATCAATCGTTGGCTTACCCCACTGTCATGTATTTACGGCTTTGGTGTGTGGGTACGCAATCTGCTTTTTGATACAGAGGTATTGAAAAGCAGAAAATATGACGTTCCAGTGATTTCTGTGGGCAATATCACCGTAGGAGGAGCTGGCAAGACACCTCATGTGGAATATCTCGCCTCCTTGCTCCACAACCGTGTCAAGACCGTCGTGCTGTCAAGGGGCTACAAGCGTAAGTCCAAGGGATTTGTACTGGGTAAGTACAGTACGCCGATATCCGAGATAGGTGACGAGCCATATCAGATACAGAAAAAATTTCCTGACATCCATGTGGCTGTCGATGCTGACAGGTGTCATGGTATCGATACACTCTTGACACTTCCTGAGACCAAGGATATGGGCGTCGTGCTGCTTGATGATGCTTATCAGCATCGCTATGTGAAACCAGGCATCAATATCCTTCTCACCGACTATTACCGTATCATCACTGATGACAAATTATTGCCTGCGGGAAGACTGCGCGAGCCAGTCAGTGCCAAAGACAGAGCTGATATCGTCATTGTCACCAAGTGTCCTGCCGACATGAATCCTATGGCTTATCGTGTCCTGCAGCGCAGCATGAATCTATACCCCTTTCAGCATCTCTTCTATACCACGATTAAGTACCGTCCCCTGGCACCATTGTTCATCGAGGCCCGACCTCTCGTTCAGCCTGACTTTAATGACAAGTCCTCAGTCACTCGTGCCAACATGCTACCCCACGTGCTGTTGATTACTGGTATAGCCTCCCCACGTCATTTGATGGAGTATCTGAAGGATTACTGTCAGTCCATCACCCATATCTCTTTCCCTGACCACCATGAGTTTACGCCCTCTGATACTGAGTCGATAAACTTTGCATACAAGATGCAAAAAAAGCCTTGTATCATCATCACAACGGAGAAGGATGCCATGAGGATGATGGAACTGAAGGGATTGTCTAAGGGAGTAAGAGAAAACCTCTACTACCTGCCTATCGAAGTACACTTTCTCCAAGGCGAAGAGGAAAAGTTTAACCAAATCATTCTAGACTATGTACGAAAATATAAAGCAAACGACAGAATGGCTCAAGCAACAAATCCTGTTGCAAGCCCCAACAGCCTCCCTCCCACAGATAGCAATAATCTTGGGCACGGGACTGGGTACTCTGGCAGATCTGATAGAGACCTCTTTGGAAATCCCCTATAAGGCGATACCTCATTTTCCCGTTTCCACCGTTGAGGGGCATGACGGCAAGCTAATCTTCGGACGTCTCGGCGGCAAAGAAGTTCTTGCCATGAAGGGACGCTTCCACTATTACGAGGGCTACTCCATGCAGCAGGTTACCTTTCCCATACGTGTGATGTACGAACTGGGTATCAAGACGCTCATCGTGAGCAATGCCGCTGGAGGTGCCAATCCTTCATTCAAGGTGGGCGACATTATGGTTATCACTGACCATATCAATGGTTTCCCTGACAATCCGCTCCGAGGTGCCAACATCCCTACTGGTCCGCGCTTTCCTGATATGCATGAGGCATACCACCCCGAGTATGTTGCCCTTGCCGATGCTATAGCCGAGGAAAACGATATGCGTCTGGTTCATGGCACCTATTACGGCACTCAAGGCCCTTCATACGAGACACCTGCAGAATACCGAGCCTACCACCTCCTTGGAGCTGATGCCGTAGGTATGAGCACCGTTCCCGAGGTTATCGTAGCCCGTCATTGTGGCATCAAGGTCTTTGGCCTCTCAGTGATAACCAATATGGGCATATCCGACGAAGCCGAGAAAGCCACCCACGAAGAGGTGCAGGAGGTAGGCAATAGCGTACAACCTCGCATGACCCTCCTCATCACACAAATGATTGAAAGAATCAAGTTCTAATTCACAATTCACAGTTAATGGAAATAGCTAAGTTAGGAGAATTCGGTCTGATAGACCATCTCACTAAAGACATACAACCCCATAACCCCTCTACCATCAGGGGTGTAGGTGACGATTGCGCAGTACTGCACTATGCCGACACCGAGACCCTCGTCACCACCGACATGCTTATGGAGGGCATCCACTTCGACCTCACCTATGTCGATATGAAGCACTTAGGCTATAAGTCGGCGATGGTCAACATCAGCGACATCTTTGCTATGGGTGGTACGCCCCGTCAGATGGTCGTTTCTATAGCCTTGTCAAAGCGATTTATCGTGGAGGATCTGCAGGACTTCTATGACGGACTGAAGCTGGCGTGCGACAAGTGGCAGGTTGACATCGTCGGAGGCGACACCACATCGTCCAAGACGGGTCTGGCCATCTCTATCACCTGCATCGGCGAGGCTCAGAAGGACGATATCATCTATCGCGATGGAGCAAAAGAGACTGACCTCATCTGCGTATCAGGCGACTTGGGTGCTGCGTATATGGGTCTGCAGCTCCTGGAGCGTGAGAAGAATGTGTATTACCAGCAGTTGCAGGAGGGCAAACTGAGCAAGGACGAACCCTGGAATCCTGACTTCTCGGGTAAGGAGTATCTCATCCAACGCCAACTGCAGACTGAGGCTCGTGGCGATATCATCAAGCAGCTGCGTGAGGCGGGCATCCGTCCTACTGCCATGATGGATATCTCTGACGGACTGTCCTCCGAGCTGCATCATATATGCAAGCAGTCGGGCACAGGATGTAGGATATACGAGAAGTCCATCCCTATAGACTACCAGACCGCTGTGATGGCTGAGGAACTCAATATGAACGTCACCACATGCGCCCTCAACGGAGGTGAGGACTACGAACTGCTCTTCACCTGTCCTATCGGCGACAATGACAAACTCCAGAGCATGGAGGGCATCAAGGTCATAGGCTACATCACCAAACCCGAATTTGGACTCAAACTCATCTCTCGCGATGGCAACGAGTTTGACCTCCTCGCTCAGGGGTGGAACCACTCACGGAGTTGATAGTTGACAGTTGAATGAAGATACAGAGTGCCTCAACTGTAAATCTCAAACCTCAACGCTCTCGAAAGGCGACCTAAAAGCTTAGGCTGACGTAGCCCCTGCGGGGAAGCCGTAGAGCTTTGGGAGAAATCGAGAGGGTCAGCGAAGCTAAACCTCAAACCTCAAACCTCAAAAAAATATGAAACCAACACTTTTTCTCCTTGCTGCAGGAATGGGAAGCCGCTATGGTGGCTTAAAGCAGCTCGATGGCGTAGGCCCTAACGGCGAGACCATCATGGACTATAGTATTTACGATGCGATACAGGCTGGCTTCGGCAAGGTTGTATGGGTCATACGTAAGGATTTCGAACAGCAGTTCCGCGAGCAGATACTCTCCAAGTATGAGGGTAAGATACAGTGCGAGCTCTGTTTCCAGGAACTCGATGCCCTCCCAGCAGGCTTCGCTGTGCCAGAGGGCCGTCAGAAGCCTTGGGGCACCAACCACGCCATCCTTATGGGTAAGGACGTCATCAAGGAGCCCTTCTGCGTTATCAACTGCGACGACTTCTACAATCGTGACTGCTTCATGGTCATAGGCCGATACCTCGCCTCTCTGCCAGCAGATGCCAAGGGTCAGTATGCTATGGTAGGATTCCGCATCGGCAACACCCTCTCTGAGAATGGCACCGTATCACGCGGCCTGTGTTCTAAGGATGCCCAGGGCAACCTCACCACCTGTGTGGAGCGCACCAAGATAGCACGCCAGGCTGACGGTTCGGTGGCTTACCGCAAGGACAACAAGGAAGACGGCGAGTGGGTCGATGTCGATGAGAACAGCCCTGTCAGCATGAATGTATGGGGCTTCACCCCCGATTACTTCGACTATTCCGAGCAGATGTTCAGGGAGTTCCTCTCTGACCCAGCCAACATGGCCAACCCCAAGTCCGAGTTCTTCATCCCTATGGTGGTCAACAAGATGATCAATGACGGCACCGCCACCTGTAAGGTGCTCGACACCACCTCCAAGTGGTTTGGCGTCACCTATTCCGAAGACCGTCCCGACACCGTAGCACGTATCGCCCAGCTCGTAGCTGACGGCGTATATCCACAGAAATTATTTTAAATGACCATCGACCTTTTGACACAAGACGAGGTTGCGCAACTGCGTGACCTCGTCAGTACATCCACCCATATAGTAAACATCTGTCACACCAATGCCGACGGCGATGCCCTCGGCTCAGTCCTCTCGTGGGCTGAATACCTCCGACAGCAGGGCAAGCAGGTCACTGTCATAGTGCCCGATATGTATCCCGACTTCCTGCAGTGGTTGCCAGGTACGCAGGATATCATTCGCTTCGACAAGAAACGGGAGCTCGCCACCCAACTCCTGCAAGAGGCAGACCTCGTCTGCTGCATGGACCTCAACACCCTCTCGCGCTCTTCAGACGAGATAGAACAGCTGCTGCTCGAAGCCCATACACCCCTCCTGCTCATAGACCATCATCCGCTAACTAACGTTAACGCTAACCTTAACGTTAACGCTCGCAAAGGCGACCTCAAAGCCTTGAGCGACGTTGCCCCTGCGGGGAGCTCAAAAGGCTTCGGGAGCATTAAGAGGGTCAGCGAAGCTAACCCTAACTGTGAACTGAGAACTGTGCACTGTGAACTGGAAACTGTGAACTGGAAACTGTCCCTCTCCTACCCCGCTATGAGCAGTACGGCAGAGGTAGTCTTTCGTCTTATATGGCAGTTAGGCGGTTATGACGATATGACCAGAAATATGGCTGTCGCCATCTACTGTGGCATGATGACCGATACAGGCGGCTTCACCTTCAATTCCTCTCGTCCCGAGATATTCTTCATCATCTCCCAGCTCATAGCCAAAGGCATCGACAAAGACAGGATTTACCGCAATATCTATCATGTATTTAGCGTTGACCGTCTGCGACTTACGGGTTATGTGCTCTACCAAAAGATGAAGGTCCTCACCCCCCTCCGCGCATCCTACTATACCCTCTCACGCGCAGAGCAGCGCCGTTTCCATTTCGTCAAGGGCGATGCCGAGGGACTCGTCAATCTGCCCTTGCAGATAAGGGGTCACCGCCTCTCCATCTCCATGCGTGAAGACACCGAGAAGGACAACCTCATATGGATCAGTCTCCGTTCAGTCGATGATTTCCCCTGCAACAAGATGGCAGAAGAATTCTTCAATGGCGGAGGCCACAAAAACGCCTCTGGCGGCAAACTCCACTGCTCCCTTGACGAAGCCGAGATAATAGCACGCAAAGCCATACAGGCTTACGCCAAAATGCTGTAAAGAGTTATCTCTCATCTTTCATCTTTTATCTCCTTAAAGAAACCTGGAGTTGTCACGGCTTTGTCGTAGCCCCATTCAGCATCGCCACGCAGAGAGTGTGACTGAGCAGCGTTGGCACTCATTTCTACACGAGTCATGGCATACAATAGCTGCAACACCATTTCCCTGTCTCTGAGGTTTATCTGAGTGCGTGGGCAGTAGTCGCCCTCGTCCTTGTCTATACGCCATGCGCCGTTCATAAACCTTACCACATTCTTTATGTAGCTGTTTGTGTCGTTATCGTTTCGTGGTGCCCACGTACTTATTATATCACGTATAGACCTTATCCCTCTGAGGTGGTACGAGCGAAGTATCTTCACTGCGGCGCGGTAGCCCCACTGAAAATCAAGAAACTTCACAAATCCCTTTTCTTCACCCACTTGTCCTTGCCACTTCACGTTCTTTGAGTAGCGTATGTTCAGTGGGTTGCGATTGCGATACGCTATTGTCTCGTTGAAATACTTTTCCTTGTTCTGTCTCATAACTTTTGAACTTTTTAACTCTTAAACTCTTAAACTTAAAAAAACCTTCCTGTCCTATTTGAATAGTGAATAGTTGAATAGTTGGCGATGGCGCATCAGGGCAGTTGCTGCAACAGTTTGCGATACTGCATGCGGTTCACTCGCTCTACTATGCCATCATGTATCATTCGGCCAATAGCTCTCGATGCCGTAGGCTGTGACACCCCGAAGCAGTCCATGAACTGCTGTGTCTTAAACTCGTCGGGCAGTTTGCTGTAGCAGTCATCATAGCGGGTGGTACGGCGACGGGTGACGAATGCCTTGTTCTGGTCCTCGAAGTAGTTGTGTGCCATCTCGCCGAAGAAGAACTGCTGACATCTGTACTGTATCTCCATAGCCAGTCGGCAGAGCTGACGGTCCTTGGCGTCAATGGTCAGCGTGCGGTGCTCCTGCCACTCGTCCCAGTGGCGCATCACGATGAAGGGCAGCGATATGCCTATGCCGTAGTAGGGTATGCGCTTCAAGAGGGTGCGGTCGGCCTTGTCGCCGTTAAACTCTGCCACCTCCATCCTTTGCGACTGCCATGTGTAGGTCTCGTCGTTGAGGGGTTCGATGGGTAGTTCGCCCTCCACCTTGTCCAGTCGGTACGCCCATGTGCGGAGTGTCTCGTTGGCTTGCGGGTCCACCTGCTGACGGCGCTTAGCCAGTCCCACGTCGGGCAGTGGTATCACGGCAAGTCGTGTTGACAGTCCCGTACCAAAATTCCTCTGGTTCACCTTCCTGTGCAGGGCGTACGGAGTGCCTGTGTAGATAAAGTTCCAATAGACATTGAACATGCCCGTCACACTCTCCGTATTGGCATACATCTGACCGTCCTCCTCGTTGTGGAAGGCCTTCAGTTCCAGTACCTCCTTGTCCTTGTAGTCGCCGCCCTTGCTGTTCTTTGTCACATTGTCCAGCTCCGAGTCGAAGGAGAACATGTGCAGACACAGTTCGCGCCCCTGCACATTCTCCACCGCTGCCAGCATGTGGCGTATGAACTCACCGTTTGCCGTCCTGGCGGGGTGCACCCTGATGCCTACCTGTGGCTTCTTCAGTGCGTCGCCCTTCTGCGCCTTGGTCGATGTGGTGCGCTCCGTCCTGCCCTCCTTGTAGCGGTTCACAGAGTCTATCATCTCCTTGTCGGCCATGATCATGGGTTCGGCTATCTTCTTATAGAATTTCTCCACCACATTCTTGCCAGCTCCAGGGTCACCGATGATGAAGATGCTGTAGTTCAGTCGGCGCATCAGTTCGGGGTCGTACCAGAAGTGATACCATGCCCTGGTCATCAGGGTGCCAAACATAGCCGCCGCCGAGAAGAGCACCGCAGGCATCTTCTGTGGATGCACATTCACGAACAGCTCCTTCATGCAGGGATAGTGCTTCGAGAGTTTTGTCAGTTCGTCGGCAAACTTGTTCAAAGGAATAGCAGCATACACATCATCTGGGTCAGCAGTTGCAAGGACTGTAGCGGTATCAGTGCTGTCGGCAACCTGTTTTATCTGAGTGAAGGTTCTGCCCGTCACAGCCTTGATAGCCTCTTGCATCTTCTTGCTGGGATATTGATAAGGTCGCTCACCCTCGCTCTTCGTTTTACGCTTTATGGCGCTTTCCACGGTCTGCTCCACGTTCTCGTTTCGCTCATCGATAATCTCCTTCACCCATGACTGACGGCGAAGCAGTTCTTCAACAGTCTTCTTATCGCCATCAAGCAGCACTAAGAGGTCAGAAGCTAACTTGAGAGAACTTTCGTGACGATTGCTCTTCTCCTTACATGGCAGAGCCTTGTCAAACATTCGGTCGATAAACTGCTGAATGTCATAGCCTAGCCATGATATTTTCTCACTAGCCATTTGGCTATGTTCTTCAGCAGATGATACCACCACTTTGTCAGTGTCAGAAGCACCAACACCATCAGCATTAACATCATTATTATCAAATTCATGATTGAGTGGCTGAGTCTCACCATTTCGGTAATCAGCAGTGAATGTCTTGTCAAATTCCTCATTGTAGTAAGTAAAAATGTTGTCGTTGATAAAAAGTATGTCCTCCTCCTTCGGAGCAAACGAAGTGCGAGTGGCATCGATGCAACTTCTGTCAGCTTGATAACCCAGAGCCTGTGCAAAGTCTATCTGGTTGTCGGCAAGGTTACCCTTCTGCGTGTCGGCAGTGAAAATTACCCTTATACCCCTCTCTGAACTGGTTACATGCACCAGCATGGTTCTTGCCATCAGTTCCTCGTTTTGATTCAGCCGCTCCCATATTGCCAATGGATTGTCCACATGGTCTATGTCGAGCATCACCAGTCCGTTAAGGTGGCAGTACTTCAGTCGGCGGTGGCGAAATGGAGTGCCCTTAGCCGTCTGAGCAGCATCAAACTCTCGGCAGGCAAAGATGAATGCAGGCAGGCTCGCCTTCAGGTCTGAGGCAAAAACCAGCAACTTCTCCTCGTTGCTCTTTGCCATGAAAGCCTCACGCTCGCGCACCCTTTTCATATTCCTTTTCTTTATGAGAAACTTTTGGTAGTCCTCATTCTTCAGCCAATGCTCTATCGCTGCCTCATCGTGATTCTCCACCGCCAGCATTATCTCCCTGCGGCTGTTTATCTTCCACTGAGTGGCAGGCTTGCGAACAGCCTCCCAGAAGGCCTCAAGGCTACATTCCGTAGCCTGAGACCAAAAAGTATTTTCTTGATAGGTAAACATATCGTAGTATCCTTCTTATTTTTTAACAGCCCTCTCCAGTGCCTCGTGCACCTCAAAGACCTCCCTGTTCAATACCTTGCACACTGTCCTCACGCCCAGCTCCTTGGGTATGCTCTCATACACCTTGTAGCGCTTGGCCGACTCCTTCAGCCAGCCGTGCTCTAGCGTCCGTATCACTCGGTCGCTCTTGCGCCTTCTGCCATTGAAAGGCTTAAACACCGGCAGACCTGTTGCCTCGTCAAACATTATCACACCTGGTAATTTCTTACCCTCATTTATCACTTTCTGTAAAGCTTCTGCTTCAATGCTAATAATCTTGTACATTTTTCTTGAGTTGATTTTTAGCGAGAAGAAGGTTCAGAGATTTTGGCGCCAACACTTCTCAGTGCTCATATGAATCCCTCCTCACTTCAACTCAGGTTAGTCTTTGTTTTTTTACCACGGATTTCACGGATTAACTCGGATTATTCTCCTTTCGTGTCCATCCCTTATTGCTTCGAATTTACCGGATTCTTTTCCGTGTTTATCCGTGTGATTCGTGGTCTTCAATTGATTTTCTGCACGTCAGTCACTACAACATCCTGAAAATACGAACCGTTCGATTCATGCGTCTGAAAGCGCATCGAGGCCACCACCAAACTGTCAGGGGCAAACTTACAGAGAGCGAGGCTGCCAAACATCGCGCAGATGTACTCATCCTCGTAATCACCACCAAGCTCTTTGAGCCTGATCATCGACTTAGCCAGTTGGCCATTGTCTTGTTTCTTACTCGGCACATAGACGGGTTCCGTCTGTGCCATTACCTTTAAAATTTTTGTCTGCATAATTTTTTTTCTTGCAACGCCTTTAGTGGTCGATTGCTGGGTGCAAAGTTAGGCATAAAAAAAGACCCAACTCAGAGAAAATCCGAGTTGGGAATGATATTGGGAAACGTGGGAATGATATTGGGAATTTTCCTTATCCCCTATGCAATAATTCTATTAATTTCTTTGCGACCTTTATCTGTTTCATGCTATATTGGTCAGACGACTTCTCGTACTGTCCCCACAGCTCTACATTTTGAGGCAGTTGGTTGAGAGCTATCTTTCTGTAGTTCTCGTACTTGCATGGTATCCTTAGCCTATCAGCCCCTATATTACGCATATTTGTTTCAAAATCCTTAGGTTTGGATGAGTAACCACATAGATGAGACAGCACACGGAATATGGCATACCACTGATCAAGGTCATGCATAATATACTCCCCCTCATCATCCTTTGCCTCCATCAATTGCTCTAGAGCCTCCTTAATGTCTTTGTCTGAATTAGTCAGCGAAGCACCTTCCGCCTCCTTATTATTATTTATCTGGATGCCAATACCACCAGCCTCCACGTTGTTTACCTCGTAGTCCACATGCTTCTCTATCACCAGGTCGCCAGCCACGTTGATACCACCCTTGCCTATAGCTTCCAGTGCCGATTGCAATTCTTCTTTATTCATTTTTATTTAGTCTTTGTACACGTTAATACCTGTGGCACCCTTAGCCACACCGTTCACCTCGTTGGCTATATGCTTCGTCACAACATAGTCACCCTCTATATTCATTGAGGGTTTATATTCTCTTCCCTCAATCCAAGCATCGAGCTTTGCTGCGTCTTCAGTGCGACCATGATTGTATAGTATCGCTCTAATAGCTTTTATCATGTCTTTTTCATACTTGTAACGATTCTTTGCGTCTGTCACAAGTTTATTCACAAAATCATCCTCCGTTGGCACAGCCTTCAGCCGTGCGTTCTCCGCCTCAAGAGTCTCTATGCGCTTCTGCATATCGGCTATCTCCTCCTGAAAGGATACCAGTTCCCACCAACCTTGTGGCTTGCCTGGTGAAGGACGGAAGTCCTTAGGGTTTGTCTGCAAATAATTTCTAATAGTGTTTTCTGGAGTCTTGCCTCCGAAGTGGACCAACTCCATAGCGATGGGATAGACATCCTTCAGTTGCGCTCTGCCACCAAGTTTTTCTAAAGCCTTTATTATAGCTTCCTTTTGAGTCATGTTTTTTTTACTTTTTCCTGCAAAGATACGAAAAAACACCATCCGCGCAAAATCCCTGGATGGACGAACCATCCTCCGACCATCATTTTTGATGCTATTTAACAATTATAGCAAAAATAAGCATCATTATTTCAAGAAAAAATACTACCTTTGCATAGACTTTTACAATATGTCTATGACAAACCGCTCACAAGAAGAATACTATAAAGAAAGTAAACGCATCAGAACAGAAGTTTTGCAACAAGCAGAACTGCTAAAAGGCAACCCCATGCGCTTTACTATTACTAACGGCATCACAATGGACGTGGAAATCACCAAGTCAGACCTTAGGACTATTGTCAGCAAAGCCTCAAGTGATAATAAATTCAATGCAATAAAAAATGCGCTTGCCAAGGACATACAGTCATACTTACAAAAGAGTGAGTATATAGGTTGGCGCGAAACCGAGAAAGGCAAACACAGTGAGAGTGCTTACTTTGCATATTTTGACAGAAAACTTGGAGTAAGGACTATACTGGCAATGCGAAAAATTAAGAACGGAGGTCCTTATAAACCCTACGCCATTATAGACGAATATTCATTTGAAGCAAACCTTGCCCATCTAAAACAAGGAACCCCGCCTTGAGGGCCTTGCTTGCCGGACCAACCGGGGCTATCCTTCTAAGGCGGAGCGATGGAGTGTCAACATCTTGCAGGTCGCTTGCCGGACCAACCGGGGCCTCCTGCCCTATGCGATACACTTTTATGTCAGCCCCCTTACAACCTACACGAGTGAGCTACGTCAACGTAACCTTTCAGTTGCAAAGGACTATTTTCTACGTGCAAAGTTACGAACTTATTTTCTAACCTCCAAATTTTAGCGCATTTTTTTGATTCATTGCACAAAAATGCCTACCTGCACTACTTACTCTCCAAGACCCTCGGCGGCAAGCCACGAAACTGGCTCGTCATCAGGAATGTTATTCCTCATAGTTTGTCTTTCCACATAATCTCTTGTCACGACATACCACTCTCTAGGGGTCATTGAACCATACTCCTCGCCGAATTGTTTCTGTAGAGCTAATGTCAATGAAAGGATATTTGTTCCACTCATTATCTTCATATACTCGTCGGCATAGGATACCATTTTAGGAGCATCAAAGAGTGATGATATTCTGAACTCATAAAGGCTGGGACTTGTTTCGAGATAGTCTATCCATTCTTCAATATCATATGGTCTTATCTTTTTCTCACCTTTTGAACTGAATGATATATATTGTATTTGGTTCTTGCTGTCGGCATATATCTGTGGCGCAACAAAGATGCATTGTGATTGTTGTTTTTTCTGAAATTCACTCAGATGCCGTTCAATAGGCCATATCTCCATATTTGTTTGGCTTCTACCCATTGCCATTGTTACTTCTACCAACACACCGCATTGTTGCTCATAGCATTCTATATCTCCCATGTTGCCAATAGCTGTTGAGGTTGGAAGTCCCTCGTCATCACAACTATAATTAGGCACTACTCTCACAGCAGGCATCCTACATTTTATAGCCAGTGCCGTAAGAAATTCCAGCCTAACAGGAGCAGCAAGAAGTTTTAGCACATTATCACTACTCGGCTTGCGTGTTGCAAGGTTCTTGAGTTCTTGCCTTATCGTTGCCCATTGATAAATGGCGAGCCAATTACATAATAATTTCTCACTTTCAGATAGTGATGGCGTTTCAGAAACAATACTTATCAGATTTTCGTCCAGTTCTGCCATATAGTCAAAGTATTCACGTTCATCATCAAAGTGACTATAGTTGGCATAATGTGTCAGAATATATTCTATTTTCTCCGTTTCGTTCCTATTAATGTCAATAAATCTACCTGCACCTCTAAGGGATATCAGTCCTGTCAAGCGCATCTTGCGGATAAACTCATCGGGATATTCGTCCATAATAGAATCCATCTGGAACTTCTTGAACTTACCCTCCATTATTTCATTAAGGCAGATGTCGCAAATCACCTCGTCACTGGGATTATACCCATGTTCTCTTCTCAATCTCACAATTCGCTGGTAGAGTGCCTCCGCATCATTGTTTTTCCAAAAGATAAGCAAGGGCAACTCGCGTCTGGATATTCCAGCACCATTTTGCTCTGTATCGGCATTAAGTTTCTGAATTGTTTGCAAGAGTAGTATCAATGGTATATTATCGTTGAGCACTCTTACAAAAGGATTACGTCTTTGCGATTTTGCCAAAGCCTGCATAAACACTTGCTGCTCATATTCAGGATGGACTATTTCGCATCTTACCATCCCTGTTCCTACATCTATACAGACTTCAAACGATTGTATTAGATGTTTTCCGAGTGAAGATATGACAATTGGCTCGCCAACACTGAAGTATGCAAGTCCCAACTCTTTTGTTAAATCATATATAGTAGCAAAGCGTGACGGCCATCCGTCTGAAAAACC
The DNA here is from genome assembly GCA_017642485.1 of Prevotella sp. Classification (GTDB taxonomy): domain Bacteria; phylum Bacteroidota; class Bacteroidia; order Bacteroidales; family Bacteroidaceae; genus Prevotella. The sequence goes on from JAGCPC010000183.1 coordinate 21,004, forward strand.
AGCCTCCTTATGCCCTTTTATGTCTTCCCACTTGGTAGAATCATTATTGTAGAGAACATCAGCCTCTTCTTTGTCTGTGAGCATATAATTTGAAAATTCTCCTTTAGGTGTAGTTGCCCACTTTGCTTTAATGATATCTGAAATTCTTTTTGTGGGACGGTAAAGACCATAGCGGATTGTCTCACCGCATATTTTTGTGGCAAGGTCATCATCCAGTACTTGTCCTTCAAACTCATTCAACACATAAAGCATATACTTTAGCCTACCAGGATTACGCATCGTGGTAGTGTAGAGTAGTGGCTTGTATTCTGGTGTCCGTGCCATACGCCTTAGTAATTTGTTACCAGCACCTCATTGAACTGCTTGATGCTGTTGTCGTTGAAACTGATATAGTTACTTTTTATTGAGTGCACATTATATTGCTCTGACCAACGCAGGAACATATCATTGGTGCGTCCACGATAGTGAGTTACGTTGGATATAGCGAAATGCACTCCTCGATTATTCAACTCGTCAAGCAAGTCGAGAAGCTCTTTCTCCGTCTCGTTGTTCCACAACTTATTATATTCGCTGAAAGTTATGAGATATGGGGGGTCAAGATATATCAGGTCGTCTTCTCTGTAATCTATCCCGTTGAGGAAAGTGCGAAAGTCCTCGTTGTGCCATTCCGTCTGCTTTTGTGCAAGTAGGCTAAAGTAGTCATGAAGCGCCTCGTGGACGTTTTTGTTGAAATCTACATTACCTACTGGCAGGTTAAACACCCCTTTGCCATTAAACCTCAGCATGTGGTTAAAACCATAAATCAGCAATAGGTAGAGTCTCCCCATATCCTGTTGCCCTCCCTCAATAAAGTCAGCCTTCATGCGTAGATAAGCCTCCTTGTTGTATCTTGAGTAATATGTTTTGGGAAAGGCTTTCTTCAGCCCCTGCGGTACAACGTCTGCTCTATATGAAAGTGATAGTCCATACTGGTCGATTATTCCATATAGCTGTTCATAGAATTCATCTTCATTATTGATATGCCCCATCAGCATACGATGAAGAGCTATGACATTACCATCAATATCGTTGAGCAGATAGTTGTCGGCTGTGACATTCATCATTACCGAACCACCGCCCACAAATGGCTCTATCAACCTGCCTATTTGCCGAGGCAAGTGGGTTCGAATCTCACGTACCAGTTTGTATTTATCACCCACGTAAAACAGTGGCGAACGAGCGATTCCGTCTTTCATTATCTACCTCTGTTATGAATAAATACTCCCTATGGTCATCAAACTCAGTCTTGCCTGAGTTGAAAGCCTTAAACTCATGGTTGAAAACCTTTGTCTCACCACACTTGCTAAGAACTTCCTCCAGCTGCTCCAGTTTTATCTTGTTTTCTGAAGAACTGCTTTTTGAATGATAAGTGTTGTTGTATGAAACAACCAGGTAGCGGGCATCAACATGAGATACCAAATCAGTAAAGGCAGCTAATGCCGTTGTTCGGCAATAATCACTCATGTTCTCCTCCTTGGGCTTTAGCGCAGTGCCATATAACTTAGGTTTCTTCCACTGAACCAGATTTTCATACACATGGTAGAACCTGCTGTATTGACGCGAGTTATACGGAGGGTCAAGGTAGAGAACATCGACGTGAATGTTGCGAGCCAACAGGTTGGCATCCTCCTGATGTATATCCACACCCTCGTAAGAGCCCACGTCAACCATTCTCATCTCAAACTGATGAGCCAATGGAGCCTTGTGATGAAAAGCATCAAAATGCCCCATAGTATTCGCATGACGATCCACACTATAGATAAGTGATGCAAGCAGAATAGCATACTCCTTGTCTGTCAGCTCATGTTTTATTCGCTGCAATTTGCCTCTGATATAGCCTATAACCTTTGCAGTATCATGATAGAAATACTTGCCTCCAAAATTCTTTGAGAAATAGTTCTCTCCAATCTTTTTAGCATTTATGGCATTGAAATTGTCAATGATTCCTTGCACCTTCTTCTCGTTCCATATTTCGGGAGAGAAGAAAGCACGATACATCACGTTGTTGGAATGAAGAAAGTCATTCACTACAACGTGTTCATACTTACTCAATGCCCTTTTAGCAACTACGCCTGTACCAGAAAAAATGTCGCAGAAAGTGCGGGCATCGTGGGTGTGCTGGTCTATCAGGTCAAAAATCCAATCAACCAGCTTAGTCTTACATCCAATATATCGCCGACTCTCCAGAGAGAACCGCCGAGAAACATGGTCTTTGTCCATAAACACCAATAATCTGTTTATGGCTTTCGCATGGCTTATCAAAAACTACGGACAAAATAACAACCTCCAAGTATGGACATAGAAAAGCGTGGTAACACTTTCTTATCCATATCTGGAGGCTGTAGGAATTGCCCGTATAATGGGGATAAGCTTGTGCCCACGCTATCGCGCGGACATTAAGCCGTATCGTTACCATTACACTCAATATCTTATTGAACTTCCTACATTCCCAGATATGATTCGATAACCAGCTAATGCCGTTATTTACATTACCAATAAAGTCACACTGGCGCCTTCGCCAAAGTCTTTAAGTGCACAGCCATGCAAAGCACAGCCCGTGACACATTGACCAGCGTTCAATTGCAAAGGTACAAAAAAAAAATTAGATGCACAAATAAATTTATTTTGTTTTTGCTTTTCAATGGTATCAATTATTCATTATTCACTATTCATTTCGGACAGGAAGGTTTTTCGAAATTGCAGAAAACAAGTGTCAAGAATTTTTATATTATATATATTATATAAT
>JAGCPC010000184.1 GCA_017642485.1 Prevotella sp.
ACTGCCTGATGACACACGATATGATTTCTACTTATATGACGACACTTACACTTTGATGGGATACATCCAGCAGAAGAGCAGTCCGCACTCTTATGTAGTGGAGGGAAAGAAGGTTGACGTACTGATGGGCATCCGTTTTCCATGGACAGAGGGCAAATACACCCTCCTTGCCAACATCATCACGCCTGCCAACCATATAGAGCCTGAGAAGATAGAGACCATAAAGGTCAACTTCATAGTGCAGGACTATATGGACCTTATAGATGATGAGATGACGATACACATCATAGATGTGGAGCCATGCAAGGGCATAACCCCCGAAGTGGCGTTGGCTCAGCGGCTCAACCACGATGCGTCGCCAGCATGGTGTGGAGAGCACTTCCAGCGCTTTGTAGGCATAAAGCCACTGAAGCAGTGGATAATACGCCGCAAGCAGTGGGAGATGGTCGAAGGACTGCTGGACGAGGGTAAACCCAACCCCATCAAGTATTGTAACAACTACATGCTCACGCTCAAGGCGAAGACAGCCAACTACCTGATGGAACTGGCTATATTCCTGAAACAGATTGCCTTCAGGGATTTTGAGAAGACGACCATAAACTGTGAGAGACTGTATGACGAACTGACACCTGCCAGTCCCTACCACAGACTCAATTCTCTGTTTACCAAGAACGATGCCTCTGCCGACATTATAACAACGGCATTTGGCATCATGACACAGAAAAAAGAAATCTACTTCATATACAATGTAGGTATTCTCTCCACCGCCAAGGGCAAGCCCATACTGAAGGAACTGATGTGGAATATCATGAGTAACAGCCCCGACAGGGTCATTGTCATAGCAGGAACAGAGCAGGAGATAAACGACCTCATGCAGGCTGAACCTGCGCTACGAGTGTATTTTCCTACCATGGGCAGGGCAGAGGCAGGGGCGCTCACTTATCCCGAAATTCTGCACTATATGTACAGCTGGATAATGATAAGGGATATGCGTCTCAACCGTGCGGCAGAGGCCGTGCTGAAGAGTGACATCAAGCAGGGATGGGAATCAGGAATGGTGCGCGAATGGACCATAACCGATATAGAGAACTACGTGGTAAGCACACTCAAATCCCGCTATACCGAACGTGTCTCTGCCGGCATAGATATCAATAGCCTGCTCACACAAACGGGAAGCGTACTCGTTGACGTGAACGACCTCGACCGCAGCTACTTCTTAGGAGGCAAAGCGGAAGACTGGGAGGTAAACTTTGAGGATGAGGAAGCCCCCCTCCAACTCCCCCCTGCAGGGGGAGAGACAGAGGATGATGAAGCCTCCTCCGAAGAGAGTGGAGATGAGGAGGTTGACGATGATTTCGAGCGTCTGCTCAATGCTTTCATCAATGACCCTGACTTTGGGAAGGAGGACACCTCTTATAAGGTGTAGGGGAGAAAGAAGGTTAATAAATCTTAACGAGAAAAAGATTTTTCCCTTTTCATATTTCCATATTCAATTTTATTTCTAATTTTGCACTCGCTAATAACATAAGCACTATACCGACTATATGAAAGGTAGGAAATAATCATTATTCACTTTATC
>JAGCPC010000185.1 GCA_017642485.1 Prevotella sp.
AAATAAACTATCAGTTTTACCATTCGCTCCATCAGGAGGTCTGTCTTTATCTGGAGAGGGTTAGGTTTCCTGTTCAGCATAAGGTAATCATAATTTTCAATTCTCAACTCTCAATTTTCAATTTTCATCATTGATTTCACACGGAAATCAATGATGAAAGAGCCTTACTCCTGTGAATGCCATAGTGATGCCATACTTGTCGCAGGTCTCAATGACGTTGTCGTCGCGCACTGAGCCGCCTGCCTGTGCTATGAACTCCACACCGCTCTTGTGGGCACGCTCTATGTTGTCACCGAATGGGAAGAAAGCGTCAGAGCCGAGCGAAACCTTCGTGTTCTGTGCTATCCATGCCTTCTTCTCTTCGCGGGTCAGGGGCTCTGGCTTCTCAGTGAAGAACGTCTGCCATGTGCCCTCTGCCAGTACGTCCTCATAGTCGTCGGAGATATACACATCGATGGTGTTGTCGCGGTCGGCACGGCGTATGCCTTCCTTAAACGGCAGGTTCATCACCTTCGGACACTGTCTGAGCCACCATATGTCAGCCTTGTTGCCAGCTAAGCGCGTGCAGTGGATGCGGCTCTGCTGACCAGCGCAGATGCATATTGCCTGGCCGTCCTTCACGTAGCACCCGGAGTTTGACTGGGTGTATTTCAGTGTTATCAAGGCTATCATTAGGTCACGCTTAGCCTCTGGGGTGAATTCCTTTGACTGTGTAGGTATGTTCTGGAACAAAGCGTCGTCTGCAAGGTTCACCTCGTTGCGTCCCTGCTCGAATGTTACACCGAAGCACTGCTTTGTCTCCACTGGTGCAGGCTTGTATGTTGGGTCTATCTTGATGACGTTATATGTTCCCTTACGCTTCTCGCGCAGTATCTGCAGAGCCTCCTCTGAGAAAGAAGGTGCTATAACACCATCGCTCACCTCACGCTTGATGAGGGTTGCTGTTGCTGCATCACACTCGTCACTGAGTGCGATGAAATCGCCGTAACTTGACATTCTGTCGGCACCACGAGCACGAGCATAGGCACATGCTATGGGGGTGAGAGGGAGTTTCACGTCGTCAACGAAGTAAATCTTCTTCAGCGTGTCGCTCAGTGGCAGACCCACCGCAGCACCTGCAGGACTCACGTGCTTGAAGCTCGCAGCGGCAGGCAGCCCCGTTGCGTCCTTCAGTTCCTTCACCAACTGCCATGAATTAAGTGCATCAAGGAAATTGATGTAGCCAGGACGGCCGTTAAGTACTTCGATGGGCAGTTCGCCCTCGTTCATGTAAATGCGTGATGGCTTCTGGTTAGGGTTGCAGCCATACTTCAGTTCCAGTTCTTTCATTTCTTTATTCTGTTATTTCGTTAATTTTGCTGTTTTGCTCTGCAAAGTTACTAAAAAAACACGAGATTCCCATCCTTCACCCTTCTTTCTTAATTAAATTTAGTAACTTTGTGAGTACATCTTTTCCCTGGAACAACGCTTCCAACGGTCAAAGCTAAGCAACAGCGCGCCCTTCTTTGCAAGCAAAGCGGCAGAGCCGAGCGGCTTAGCCAGGGCAAACAATCCGACTCGGATTACGCGCAGAAGCTAAGCACCCGTATCTGGAAGCATAGCACCCGCATGTGGGCGCTAAGCACCCGCAGATGGAGGCTAAGCGCCCAAAAAACAGGACAAGAACCTCCACTCTCCACTAAACCTCCACCACTTGCCAAGCCCAGTATTTATGCGCCTTCCCTAAGGCGAGTGGAGGAGTTTAGGTTTATTTTCAAAAATGTTACGCGTGTACGCGCTCGAGAAGATGTGATAATGAGTAAAAACTAAGCGGAACCAACCCACTTAAGGTCAGCTCCGCTCGCTCAATTATTGTTTAACGCTGTGTTATCTTACTGCTTCTGCAGTGTAGCTGTCATACTTCCGGCATTCAGTGTTGCAGTATTTCCATTGATGCTAACCGTACCACCAAATTGTTGACCGCCACTAAGCATAAGTGTGAGAGTATTGCCAGAATAACTGTAGGCATCGATGTGAGGATCGCCCTCTGTGTACATCTCGCCATTATTGCCAAACACCATAACCCTACCTACTGGAGCACCTTCCATACTGCACTGAGTCATCTTCCAGCGACCCTTAATGCCACCTGTTGGGTAGGTGTATGAAGACTTCTTCGCTACGATTTTGAGGTAATCACTATTTGATGATTTTTTATATTCACCATTGAGCACATTGCCCTCGCTTACGAGCACGAGTTTACCACTTGCACCGTTGGAAATGGTGAATCTCAGACGTGTGTAACCGTCCTTTAATTCTTCTTCACATGTGTAGGTGAATGTCTCATTACTGTTGCTGATGGTGCATGTACCATTCTTCTTGAAGGTGATGCTCTGGCCAACCAATGGATAGTCTGGATCATCGTTCATCATTACTTCCCACGTACCTACCATCTTGGTAGAGTTTACATTTACCTCATCATCGTCATCGCCACTGTCATCATCACCTGAAGATGAACCATTCTTCTCCATAGTGTATGTGTAACTCATAGATTGACCGCCAGCTGTTACAGTAACAGCAGCATTAGCACTACTTCCACTAATATTTACAGTACCAGATATCGTCACTGTGCCTATCCTAGCAGAAAATGCTTTTGAGTCATTGTCGTAGGTAAAGGTGCCTTCGTCACCATTGCTGGTGAATTTACCATTAGCATAGAAAGTCATCACGGTTCCAACACCAGGTCCGCCCTGACTATTTGCAGGCGTCACCTCTGTAAGAGTCCAAGAACCGAGGATGTTGGAGTTGCTACCACCGCCACCGCTAGGGCCATCATCATCACCACATGCAACGAATGTGAATGCACTCATTACAATAAATGCTAACGCACTGAATAGTTTAATGCTTTGTTTCATCATAGTTGTTTGGTTTTTAGTTGTTTGATTAATAAAATACAGTTACATTTATTTATTTGGTGCAAAGTTTTACTTGATTACTTTCTTACCAGCCTGTATCGTCAGGCCCTTACTGTCAGCACTTACCTGCTGACCTGCTGCGTTGTAGCACTTGCCTGCGAGCTTTGCTCCCTCAGCCGTTACTTCGCCTACAGCAGAAGTTTCATTGTATTCTACTCCATTCAGATACACCTTATAATTATAGTTTGATGTTGAGTTGACTGCCTTGTAGTCATTCCACTTCTTGGCAACGTTCTCATTATTACAATAAATTATCAAGTTACCCACGTACCAACCACCAGGGAAAACGTGCTCTCCTATAGTGATATTGCCACCGATATTGCAGGTTAGATCGTAAAATTTTACATTATGAAACGGTTCTGTGTACATATTGATTTGGTTAAACATAGAGCGAGGAATATCACAATCACCATCATAGTTAAGGGTTACTTTCTCGATTTCGTTGTATTTTGTGAAGATGCTCTTACAAAGGGCTACGTTGTCTATCTCTATTATGTCCGTATTATCTTCTATCAGCAATTCTCGACCAGCCATCTGCTTTGTCATGGTTTTGAATGTTGACTCCAAACAATTCTTGTCAAATTCTGTAAACTGGGCAGGCTGAGAATTGTCAATACGGGAGAGCTGAAGAGTCATCTTGCCAATGTGCTTATTTCCATCGAGTTCCTCCACTGTCTTACCAATAAGCTTCCCTTTAAAATTGTTGCTAGCATCCGAGAAAGGTACCTCGAGATAGTAAGGCTCTCCTTCCTCTGGCAGGATGGTTATATCGCCAACTACGAAGTCAGCCTTTGCTCCCATTGTTATTGCCATGAGCGCTACTAATAGGGTAAAAATCTTCTTCATTGTTCTTTCTTGTTTTTTTTAGTTTATAAATAAGGTTAGTCCTAATGCTGAGGAAAAGACAGAAAAAGAAAACGTGGACTTTTTTACTTTCGTCTACGTTTCTCGAGGCATCGCCAAACGCCTAACACACTATATCCGAGTAAAAGCCCACGCCTAACAGCGTGAGCATCCGAGCTTTTTACTCTTGTGTGTTTCTTTAAATTTGGCGAATTTCGAGAAACAAGATTCTAAGCGGACGCTTCTGTTCTATATGTCTTTTGTCTGTGAATTATTCCATAGGCTGTAATTTTTTAGTGAATAAACATGTTGTTTTGTCTTGTCGAATTGTTTTCTGCTTGCAAATGTACGATTTTTTTTCTTAATCACAAAATAATTTATAACTTTGCACCAAGAAATTTAATGACAATGAGAAAGTTCTTTGTAACATTTATGTGCTTCTTTGCCCTCGCAACGATGGCAAACGACGGTGTGTTCTTTGTTAACGGCAACCAACTGGTGCCTGTCAACGAGGCTGACATCAGCATCAGCAAGGAGGTGCTTACTATAAGCATCGGTGATGATGGCTACGCCACAGTTGATGTGCTCTATGAGATGATGAACCATGGTGCAGCAAAGAAGGTAGCAATGGGCTTTGAGGCGAATGCTCCCTATAACGACAGTGCCAAACTGAACAAGGCGGGGAAGCATCCGTATATCCATGACTTCACCGTGAACATGAACGGCACCGACATTGACTACGGAAATGCCGTGGTGGCTTCGCCGTATCAGGAGGAAACGGACTTTGTGCCGCTGAACCTCGATAAATGGCAGACGACGGAGGGACAGGACTTTGAAGGTTCGCACAATCTCTATGATGCCAAGACCGACAGCATAATAGGCTTCTCATACGCCTATTACTTCACTGCACCATTCCGCAAAGGGCTTAACACTATACACCATACCTACCGCTACCGCATGTCCTACGGGGTGTGGCGCGCCTTCGAGATTCCCTATTGGCTCACGCCTGCCTTGCGTTGGAAGAACCACCGCATCGACGACTTCACCCTGCGCATAAAGGCTGAGAACACAGCGAAACACTTCTGCTTCAACGACTCGCTCTTCACCTCTGCTCCTTTCAAGATTGAGGGTACGGGAAAAATGCGCACCGTAAAGCAACCCTACGGCGGACAGATGCTGGAGCTGGCACTGCGCAACGCCACGCTGGAGTGGCACGCCCGTGACTTCGTGCCAAGCGACAATATTACCATCTATGCCGCTGACATGCTGTATGGCGACCACGGCAAGCTCGGCGAGTTCTATGACCGCGGCGAACACTACGTTCTGTGGGGTTTCACAGACAAGAAGCCCGATGCAAGAATCAAGCGCAACCTGCCATACGCCAACCGCGGCTATGTGTTCAAGGACAAGAAACTGCAGAAGTATTTCTCCAGCCTGTGGTGGTACATGGCAGATGAAAACTACACACCATCTACCGCTGACTTCACCCCTCGTGAGCGTGAATTCATAAAGTAGTCACTGCTTATATCATAATGTCATCCAACGGTACCTTCTTCCAATCAAAAAGGGGAAGAAGGTCTTGGGGTGTGCAAGGCTCGTTTTTATCGATTAAATGGGCAAAAAACGCTAATTGCCCTATTATCTCCTCCGCAGAGTATCGTTGGCGAAGCTCACCCAAGTCCATACTCTTGTCACGTTTAGAGAGTCGCTGACCAGCCTCATTGCACAGCAGGGGTAGGTGAGCATACTCCATGCGTGAGAACCCTAATAACTCGCCGAGGTAAATCTGTTGCCCTGCACTCTGCAGCAGGTCCCTGCCCCTCACCACTTCTGTCATGCCCATCAGTGCATCATCCACCACCACAGCGAGTTGGTAAGCCCATGCCCCATCGCGTCGTCTCACTATGAAGTCGCCGATGTCATTCTTTATGTCGATGGTCTGCTCTCCGTAGTGTCTGTCAATGTAGGTGATGATAGTGTCATCTATCTTAAGCATCGTTGCATACCTGCCCTTGAGAGGTTGTTCTCCTCCCCTGAAGGGGGAGGTTGGGAGGGGGCCTTGCGGCGCACTCACTGCCAGTCGCTCTGCCCTTGTCTTATTGGATAGGTATAGCAGCCCTTTCTCGTTCAGTATATTAAGGTACTGCTCGTATATGTCCCCTCGTTTGCTTTGGTAATAAGGTCCTTCGTCCCAAGTAAGCCCCAACCACTCCAGGTCCTCCATTATCTGGTCGGCAAACTGCTGTTTGCTGCGCTGAGGGTCGATGTCCTCTATGCGCAATAGCCACGCTCCCCCCTGACTCTTTATGGAGAGCCATGAGAGCAGGGCACTCATCACATTGCCTAAGTGCATCCTACCTGTTGGAGATGGTGCGAAACGACCCTTCATTTGCCTTTAACTCCTACTTTAGTTCTTTGTCAAAGAACTCAAAGACCTCCCTTTGCATCGCTTTGTTGAAGAAATGTTTCTCGTCCCACAGTTTGGTGACGAGTTTTTTTTCAGCTTTCTGCGCTTTCCATGCCCTGTGCATCACTTCGTAGCTTGCCTCCACTCCATCTACGGGAAAGAGTTTGTCCTTCTTGCCATTAAAAAAGAGTGCTGGCTTGGGTGCAGCCAGTGCTGCCACCTGCGGATAGTCCGCTATGTTGCGTATGCCAGGGATGAGCATGGAGTATGCCGAACCGCCCTTGTTCTGGTTGTTGTCGAGTGTCATGAGGTGCTCCGTGTCGTTCATCCAGCAGATGGAGGCTGATGCCTTGATGTCATCGCTCAGCGCTGCAAGCATCCACGAACGGTATGCTCCCATGGAGAAACCTAAGCACCCCACCTTCTTGGGATTTACCATGGGTAGGTGAGCCAGAAATTCTGCTGAGCGGATGTCATCCCACGTTATCCATGCGCCCCATGAGGTACCAATCTGCATCATGTTTGATGCCAGTGCCTGCTGGCGTTCGTAGAGGGAACGATTTATTTCATTAATGGTCTTCCCTTCCTTGTCTTTCTCGTTCAACAATGGTGAGCGGTCACCCCAGAACAATGCGTCGGTGCACAGTACTACATACCCTTGTTTGGCAAGTTCGTCGCCCACATATACCCCATCGTAGCATTTTCTCACCCACTCGTCGGCATCTGCCATAGTGAGTGAATCTACACCAAAGGGTCTCACCATCTTTTCCTTGCCGATGGTGAAGTGCGCCCCGTGGTCGTGGAGAAGTAAGATTCCCTTTCGGGGAGAGATGTTGCCCTGCGACAGTGGGTCAGGGGTCAACAGATATGCCAACACCTTTTCCCACCTATTTATATTATAGGCTATCTTCTGCGCCACGTAGCCGTCACGCCGTTCCTCC
>JAGCPC010000186.1 GCA_017642485.1 Prevotella sp.
GTGGAACACCTGCTTTGGCGACTTGAAGGCGTAGATGCCGTGACTGGTGCCTACACACATGATGCCCTCGCGAGTGCATAGCAGCGAACGGATATTTAACGACCTGTCGTCAGTGGGCAACCATGTGAGGCTGTTGTTCTTATTTAGGAAACGCACATTTTCATTTTTCCCGTTAGCGTTCCCGTTAACAACAACCTTATTCACTCCTCCGCTGTATGTTCCCACCCATAGGTTTCCCTCACCGTCCTTCTCCATACAGAATATGTCGTTTGCCGATATGGAATACTTGTCCTCGGGATTATGCACGAAGCGTTCTACCGTGAAATCATTCCCGCCGCTGGGAGTCAGCCTGTAGAGTCCTTTGTCTTTAGTGCCTACCCACATCGTGCCGTCGTTCATCTCCTTGATTGCATAGATCGTTCCGAGGTCATATTCCTTCCCCCACACGGTAAGTTTCCCTCTTTTGTCTCCCACCCACAAGCGTCTGCCAGTATCACAGTACAGCGCTGTCACAGGTGAGAATACGCCCCATTGCCTGAAAATTTTCTTGCGCCTGCTTATCCTGTCAAGTCCACCGTCTGTGTTGTAGAGCCATACATCACCCTCTCTGTCCACAAAGGTGCGTCCAACCTGAGGCTGATACCATGCTCCATTGTTGTCGTCCACGTGTTTCAGTTTTTTCTCCCTTATGTCATAGTAACATAATCCGCCGTGTTGCGACATCAGCAATACGGTACTGTCAGGCTGTTCGCTAAAGAACCAGCTGTCATGTCTGTTCTCGTAGTTGCCGTTCTTGTCGGCATTCAGTTCTTCTAACTTACCCTTTATCGACTCCAGCAACATGACTCCTGGTTTGTCGGTTATCATCCAATAGCGCCCCTGATTGTCGCGATATATTCTTTTTACCGATGAAATGTACCCCTCTTTGTATTTATGTATTCCCCATGTACCCCTGAAAAATGTCAGCAGCGCCTTGTCGGTGGCAATCACCAACTCTCCGTTCCTGTAACCCGCAAGGCGTAATATCTTCTCTGATGGAAAGGGCAAAGCCAACCTGCGCATTTTCCACGTTCTGGTGTCAAGATGCCACAGCGTTCCTTTCCTGGTTGCAAGATAAATGCACCCTTGGCTTGTCTCACACCAGTAGTCGAAGCGTTTCTCAGGAAACGTTACCCGCAAATCTGGTACCGACACGCCCCCCTCTGACAATATCCATGCCCTGCCGTTACTGTCCTCGTTGATGCTGATAATCTTGCCTTTCCTCAACCTTCCGTTGCAGGGAGAATAGAGACGTGCCGACTCTCTGGGGTTGTCAATGCCTACACGTATAGCCACATCATTATCCGACTGTAGCCACACATATCCGCTCGCCATGGGGAAAATCTGGTTTATGTTGAAAGTCTGGTGGGTAGCCGTTTCCAGTTTCTCTGTCACGTCGATAAACGTAGAAGTTTTCACGTCAAAACAATATGGGTGATAGAACGACCTGCACCACAGATTTCCGTGCTTATCTACTTTCACGGCATCAAGGCGATTGTATGACATGGTGGAACCGTCACCAGGGTGTGTCTTGAACAAGCGGAATGTCCTGCCGTCATAACGGTACAGACCTCCCCATGTTGAAATCCAGAGGAAACCGCGCTCATCCTGTACAATCCCCGTAACCTTCTCCTTTAGCATTCCTCTGGTGATGCTCCAGGAAGGAGCAGAAACAGAAAATCCTGCCGATGACGGTAAAGCCGTCTCCAGCAGGAAAAGAATGTATATTGCAATGTGTCTTATCATTTTTAGTAACTATGCTGAGGCAAAATTACTAAAAAAAGTTGAAAGTTTTTCAGTTTTTCAGTATTTTCTTTCCGTTGCGGATTATTATGCCGCCATAATTGGAGGACACCCTCTGCCCTGCAAGGTTTACTCCGAATAGAGAATTACTGCATGAAATTAGAGTATTCCCGTTAGCGTTGACCTCCCTTATTCCTGTAAGCATGGCATCCTGCAAGAAATGTATCTGATGAAAAACACACTCCCTCGAATAGTCGGCTCCAACCGTCACCTTATAATATTTAGAAGCATCAAGGGGTGACGCATGTTCTACAGTAGCGTAGGCGGTGCCTTGGGGTGATGTGGCAGTAGTGCCTACGGTGGTCAGTGAACCATCGGCAGCTACTTCTTCTACGGTAAGTGTCATACTGGTTCCGCTGGCACCACATCCATAGATTGCGACACCCGTCGTTCCTGTCACCCAAAAAGTACTTGTTGAGGAGTTCTTTACCTTCAGTCCGCCGTAAGCCTTGGTATATCCGTCATCACTCTTACTGGTACCATTGAGCAGGAATCCCTCAGAGGTGATGTCTGAACCGACATTGATTTCTTTGCCGGAATTAGTTCCTGAATACCATGCAGGCTTAATTACACTGCCAATATACCTTGCACCATACGCCAAGCAGGGAGTGCTGCTTGCTGCAATAGTGGCATTCGACGTAGCTTTATCGATGCACAGGAAGACTTTTCCGGCATAGGAGACTTCTGTATCGGTAACGACAGGATCATCACCCGACTCACCGCCTGAGTTATCGTCTGACACAAACGCTTGAACCAGCTTGCTCTCGTAGTTGGTAATAGCTGTTTTCAACTCGTCTATGATAGCGGAAGATGCATCATCGGTTTCATTGCTGAAAATCCATTTTAGGTCACCGCCTTCCATACGTCCTGCATCGGCCATTACGACAGCAGGTACGGCTTCCGGTGCATCGACACTGTATGAATACATATCGTCTGCCGTATCGAAATTACTGTATTTGTTGCCGCCAGAGAGAGTCTTCTCCGTTTCGGGCACTTTCTCATTGCGGTCGAAAACCACATATGCATCATAGTCACCAGGGTGGTCATTCTGGGTGTATAGTTTATAGTTTCCGATAAACTTATTGTTAAAGGCTTTAATGAATCCGCCTGTCTGAGAGGCATTAGGCCATCGTTCCCTGTTTGTGCCCTGTGCATTCATCTCAAGCGGCCACGGACAGTTGCGATAGTAATTGGCTTCCACAAAAGCACATGAATACTCCGTAGCCAGCACACACATGGTTGGATTGCCGTCGTTGTAGTTATTATAGATATGCGTCCAGGCACGACAGAGTCGCGGCAGACGAGAGTCGCAGTGGTCGAACCAGTTGTGGTGATATGTGAAGTAGATAGGATCAGTTGTCTCGTCACCACCCGTTCCACCGGCAAACGTACATTTGCCATTGTCCCAAAAGTGGTTGTAGCTAATGGTAATGTGGGTGGTATTGTACTTCATGTCAATGCTGCCGTCGCCTTTCTTCTGGTCGGAATCACTGCCCGGAGCACCATAGAAGAAGTCGCAGTTGTGTACCCAGTTATAGGCATTGTCGCCTTCCATCTGTACGGCGTCATCCCCAAAGAGCATGATGCCAAGATTTCGGATTTCTATGCACATGCTTCGTTTCAGGTGGATGCCAATGCCGTGGAGCGTCGCATCGTTGCCGACACCCTCAATGGTAATATTACGAATGCGTTTGTTGTCGGCTCTGTCAGCTCCTGTTACAGGAATGTCATTGCCGCCCTTGAGTCCTTCAACGTCTGCATTTTTGATACAGCCGATGATGCGGATGATGAGTGGTGTATCGTCATACCCCTTCTCACGGGCTTTCAGTATATTTGCCAATCCGGTGTAGGTCTTTGGTCCCTTATTATCGACAGCAACCTGACAGGTTACAGTGTTGGCATTTTTGTGAGTGAGATAAATGATCTTCGCACCTGCCTTTGGCGTTCCGTCAAGATTATATCCACCAGGCACCATTCCGTCGGTAAAGGCAAAACCTTCTCGCACATGACTTTTCACTGTCAGTGAGAAACTTGTAGCCTCATCTATTACGCTGTTATCTTCGCTTAAGGCTTTGATTGTTACTGTATAAGAACCAGCCTTCAGTCCGGGCACATCGGCACGCATATGGTCAGGATACTGGCGGATGAGTTCCTGGCTGGTGGGCATATCCGTAATCCCTTCACCACTATAGGTAAGTTGATACTTGGCTGCACCACTGACGGGAGACCATTCTACACACAGCGACTCTGACCATCCCTGCTGCTTGGTGATTGTCATGGCTTGCACAGGAATGGAAAAACCGAGACACACAGCCAATATGACAAAGAAAGACCTTAACAGGAAAATCCGTTTCATAAGATTCTTATTCATCTATTTACTGTTTTTCTTCCATTTGCAATTACAATTCCCTTATATCCTTCATACACCCTCTGTCCTGCAAGATTGTATGGCTGACAGTTGGCAGTTGGCAGTTGATAGTTAACGTTGTTAATACCCGTAACAGCTGACAGTGCTATATAATATAGGTAAGACTCGCTGCTGGTGCGCTTTATCTGGTAGGTGCCCGCCTCGGAGAGGGCTGTAGTGACGATATTGCTTGCAGGGATGGTTATCTCGCCGTCAGTAGCTGTTACCTCGCTGGCGAGGTTGTTGCTGGTGTTTTCAACCTTTGTCACGCTGATGCGCTTATTCTCAGAAGCAGCGAAGTAGAGGGTCATTACCATTGGCTCTGAGATGGAGAAGGTGACACTTGATGAAGAACCCATCTTCAGGCAGGTGTTGTAGGTGGTGCCGTCGATGGTCACCGTACCCTTGCTATTGCTTGTCTGTCCTACGATGGTGAAACCTGAGTTGGGGTCGGCCATCAAGTCAACCACATAGCCGCCCTTGGTAACGTTGCCAGGTGTAGGAGTGGGGTCGTCGCCACCCTCTTCGCCTCCTTCTTCACCACCTTCGTCGGCAGGCTTCTCACCATCGCCCTGTATGCTGACTATGCTGGTGACGTATGAAGTGATGGAAGCCTTCAATTCCTCGTTTATGTCGTGGCTCTTGTCGTCCACGCTGTTGTCAAAAGTCCACTTTATGTCGCCGCCGTTCATTCTGCCTGCGTATGTGGTCACTATCTCAGCCACCTTTTCGGGGGCATCGGGGGTGGAGGCATACATGCCATCAGCAGTGTCGAAATTGTCATATACATAACCACCCCTCTTTGCCGCTACCGTCTCAGGCACCTTGTCAGTACGCTTCTCCACGAGCCATGCATCAAACTCCTGAGCATCGTCAGTTTGGTATGACAGACGCAGTTCTACGGTCGTATTCTCCACCTTATTATTATATGCCTTGCTCATGCCGCCCGTCTGACCAGAGAAAGTGCCCTTGTTGGGGTCGCTGGCATAGGTATAGTCCGTGCCCTGTCCTGCTATCATCATAGGACGCTGCAGATTGCGGAAGTAGTTGCACTCTATGAATGCGTTTGACACCTCTGTGCAGCCTATTCCGTATGTAGCATTGCCATCGTAGTAGTTGTTGTATATGTGGGCAGTGGTGTGGTTCAGTCGTGGGCAACGTGAGTCGCAGTGGTCAAACCAGTTGTGGTGGAAGGTGATGAGCAGGTTGGTTTCCTCCTTCGTAGCACCTCCGCAACCCATTACCTTGCCTGAGTCAAAGAAGTGGTTATATGAGATAGTGGTGAGGGTAGAGCGGTACTTCATGTCGATGGAGCCGTCACCCTTCACCTGGTCGGCTTCCGAGCCTGGCTTGCCATAGAAGAAGTCGCAGTTGTGAATCCAGTTATGGTAGTTGTCAGTGTCCATTGACACGGCATCGTCGCCAAAGAGCATGATGCCGAGGTTGCGCACCTCCAAACCCCTTGTACGCTTGAAGCATACGCCGTAGCCGTAGAGAGCTGCATCGTCGCCTATACCCTCAAGGGTGACAGCCTCCAGTGAACAGTCCGTAGCGTTCTTTCCCTCAAAGTTGAGGTAGTTGCCGTCCTTCAGTCCGTCAACGTCGCTGTCCTTCACCGTTCCCACCACGCGTATTATAAGAGGTGTGTGGGTCTTGTCCTTGCCACAAGCAGAGAGGATGTTCGCCAGTCCCGTGTAGGTGCTCTCTTTCTTGCCGTCGCTGATGTCACAGGTTACGGTGTTTGCCGTGTTCGCCGTCACATATATTATCTTAGCATTAGCCTTGGGGGTACCATCCATGTTATAGCCACCAGGCACTATGTTCTCTGTAAAGGCGTAGCCCTCACGGTTCTGTGCCTTGACGGTGACTTTCTGCTCTGCAGAGGTAGCAATCTCCTTATCACTGCTGTCAAGAGCCTTGACGGTGAGGGTGTATGAACCAGCCTTCAGACCAGGTATGTCGCAACGCACATACCCCGTGTAGCTACGGATGAGCATATCCTCTGCCACACCGCTTATGCCCTCGCCATCGTAGCTCACGCTATACTTAGCTGCTCCGTCAACCGGCGACCATTGCAGCATCGCTGTTTCCAACCATCCCTCCGAGCGGGTTACTTCAATCTCGGCAGCTCCTGTCTGCATTACTGCAGCGAGCCCCATCATCATCATTAAGCAAAATCTTTTCATCATTGTTTTGGTTATAGTTTTCGTTTTCGTTATCGTCTTCATAGCGAAGCGTTTCGTCTTCGTTTTCGTTTGCAAAATTACACCCACTTTGCCAAACGGGGGTGGACTAATAAACGAAAAGGGTGGATTTATTGCTAAACACCGATGAAATGGGCGTTTTTTTTAATAGTATTATTTCTACGGCAACAGGTCGGGGTGTATGTTTTTCATGGCACTCCACAGACTGTAGCGTGCCTCGGGGTTGAGTTCCTCCAACTGGTGGAAGAGGTCGTTTATCGCCTTACGCTTTGTCTCCTTGTCGTAGGGGCAGGGCGTTTTCTGTTTCTCAAAACCCAGTTCGTGAGCCTGCTCCGCTATAAGTTTCTCTGGCACGAGGCACAGTGGACGTATTATCTCTATTGGGTAATGCTCCATCTTCAGTCGGGGCGGCATGGTCTGCATAGAACCCTCATATATCATGTTCATCAGCAGTGTGGTGAGGATGTCGTCCTGATGATGCCCCAACGCCACCTTGTTAAAACCATGCTCCTTGGCAAAAGAGAAAATAGCCTTGCGGCGGTTCCATGAGCAGAGAAAGCATGGGGTCTTTTGCTTGGTTTTCGTAGCAATCTCTGATTGCGTTTTGTAGCGAAAGGATGTTTCGCGTTTCGTAGGTGCTTCCGCACCGTTTCGTGTGTAGCTGCTATGCAATATCGTGAGCCTCACCCCCACTTCCTCGCAGAACTTCTCTATATACGTTCTATCCGTCTCATAGGGTATGTTGTCCATTATCACGTGCACTGCCTCCACCTCTATACGAGGCTTGTATATCTTCTGCTGCTCGCCCATCAACTTTGTCAGCATCAGCGAGTCCTTACCTCCTGACAATGCCACGAGTATCCTGTCGCCATCTTCCAACAGCGAATACCCGGCGCATGCCTTGTGGAATTTCTTAGTTAAAATGTTCAAGGGTTCAAAAGTTAAGGTTAAGGTTATGGTTAACGTTCCCGTTAACTATATCGCCACACCGAAGTCATTCTTCACCTCCTCCATCACGAAGGTCGACTCCAGCGAACCCAACATAGGTATCTGTCCCAGCACATTGAGAATAAACTCCTGGTAGTACTTCATATCGGGCGCGTGTACCTTTAATAGATAGTCGTACTTACCTGATATGTTGTAACACTCCGTCACCTCAGGAATCTCCCTGATGGTGCTGCAAAACTCCTCAGCAAACTTCTTGTTGATGGTGGAGAGTTTCACCGAACAGAACACCACGAAACCCTTGTGCAGCTTCTCGGCATCCAGCACTGTTACGTACCTTTTTATATAGCCCTCGCGCTCCATGCGTTTTATGCGTTCAAACACAGGAGTGCTGCTCAGCATCACCTCCGTGGCAATCTCTTTGA
>JAGCPC010000187.1 GCA_017642485.1 Prevotella sp.
ATCACCATAGTTGATATGAACGGCCGCGTCGTTATGAGCGACTCTATGAGTTGCGAGGGCGACTGCGTGAAGACGATGGAGGTCTCTGGCTTGGCCCAGGGTGCTTACTTCGTCCGTGTCAACGGTGAGAATGTGAATATGGTGAAGAAACTTGTTGTGAAATAACAGGTTCTTCAGTTTAATATTCCTGAAAAAAGGACGCCTGCGGGCGTCCTTTTTTTTGTATGATTATAGTATTTTGTGTTGTAAAAAAATGGAATTTTTAAGTAGAAAACTGAATTTCTTAAAAAAAGTTATTTTTCCCCAAAAATATGATATTTAAAAAAAAATCGTATATTTGTTAAGTTTTGCCGATTTGGGATAGTTTGCCTAAAAGGGGTGTATATGTCTGATTGTCAAAATGAAATGTAATATTAACCACGAAAAAAAAAAGAAAATAGCATATCAATTTTTGAAATTTTTTTCAAATAAATATTTTTTATTAACCAAAACTTATCATTATGTTAAAGTTTATCAAAAGAATGTTACTCGTTGCGGCGCTATTGGTGCCGTGGGTAACGAATGCACAGACGACGACGCTGACTGTGGCTGATGGGACTGAGACAAACAGTTACATTCCCATCTACGGTTTGTGGGCTGATGCAGATCAGCACAACCAGATCGTCTATCCGGCCACGATGCTGAACGACCTGGGTGGAGGTATGATCACCGGTATGACATTCTATATGTCTTCGCCGGCCTCCAGTGCTTGGGGAGGCTCAGTCACCGTTTCGATTACCGAAGTGAGTGGCACCACGGTCACTAGTATTCTGCCGACAACGGGAGCCACCGAAGTGTGGACAGGCACCGTGAACGGCAACACCAGCACGTGGGCCATTACCTTCACCACGCCCTATACCTATGGTGGTGGCAACCTGCTGATTGACATTGATTATGTTACTGCAGATGATTATTCCAGCTGCAGCTGGACGGGTATTTCCCAGACCAACGCCTCTTACTGCACCTACAATGGCAACACCTATGCTCAGAATTTCCTCCCTAAGGTGACCTTCGAGTATGCACCTGCAGGCGATTTCTGCTTTGCACCCTCTAACTTGACTGCTACTGTCGATGACGTTGATGCCGACATCACGTGGGTTGATACAAATGCCAGCCAGTGGCAGGTCACTTGGGGCATTGGCACTTTCAACCCTGACACTGTTTTCGACAACACCGACTTCACTACTTCTGATTCCTACTCCTTCTCCAATATGGAAGATGGAATCTACACTGTATATGTACGTTCTATCTGCGGCGCTGGTGACACCAGCAGTTGGCGCTCCACCACTTTTATGATTGGCGGTTGCTTTATCAGCATAGCCGGTATTGACAGCTACGGTGACGGCTGGAACGGCGGTTCAGTCACTGTTATGCAAAACGGTGTAGAACTGGCTGATTTTACTTTTACGAGTGGTTCCAACGACTCTATCGCAATACCCGTTGTTGGCAATGCTCCTGTGACTTTCTCATGGAATAGCGGTAATTATGACAGCGAGGTGTCGTTCAAAATCTACGACGGTAGCGGTGTGATGATGCATTATGAATCAACACCTTCCGCCGGCTTGGTATATACAATGACAAGTCCTTGCCCGACCTGTATCGCTTCGTTGGGCTTGGTTGCAACAAATGTGACACCCGATTCTATCTATGTCCAGTGGACTGCAGGCAACGCCACCTCATGGTTGGTGAGCAACGGTGTCGACACCGTACAGGTGGACATTGACAACTACTATGCATTTGGTGAATTGACTCCCAATACTGTATACACAATTACTCTCAACACTCTCTGTGACGATGGTGACACCAGCGGTACTGTAGCTATCAACGTCCGCACTGCTTGTGTTCCCATTGACTCGTTACCTTGGACTCAAGACTTCGAGGACAGCCCCACTGGTACCAGTACCACAGGCTCACCTTTCGCATACTGTATGGAGCGTCTCAACAATGGTACCAGCTATGGCGGATACCCCTACGTGGAGAGCAGTTCTTCCTACAACCATACTCCTGGTGGCAACAAGGGCCTCTATTGGTATAACACCAATACTACCGGCACCTATGGCGACTACCAGATTGTAGTTATGCCGGGTCTCGACCCCGAGTATATCTCGCTCGATACCCTGCAGTTCAAATTCTGGGCCAAGAGTTCGTCGTCAGACTATTTCCCCGACTTCCAGGTCGGTGTGATGACCAACCCCAACGATCCTGCTTCCTTCACTCAAGTTGCCAGCATCAATGTCGGCAACAGCACCGAGTGGCATGAGTATATCGTTCCGCTGGGCACCTATGAGGGTACCGGCCGCTACATCGCTCTGCGCGCACTGCGTGCTTCCAACTACTGGTATGCATACGTCGACGACCTCACTATCGAGGGTGTTCCCAACTGCCCGCCGGTGGTTGATCTTACGGTTGCCGGTGTCACCACCCAGTATGCAAGCCTGCAGTGGGACTATATGCGCGGCATCATCGAGGACGAACCCAGCACCTACACTGTAGAGCTCGTTGAAGTTGGCTCGACCAACTCGCCCACCACTCAGACGACTTCCGATCCGTATATTGTTCTCTCCGGTCTTACTCCCGGCACCCAATACAAGGCTTTTGTCTCTGTTGATTGCGGCGGCGAAAGTGGCGCTCCCGACAGCGTCGAGTTCACTACTGTCGAATTCGGCTGCATCGGACTCAGCGAGAATATGATCGGTGATCCTAACTCCACTTCGAACAACTACACTGTTCCTGTCAACAACTATTATAGAAACACTATGTCGCAGCAGCTGATTATGGCCAATGAGCTTGGCTCTACGCCGGGCTACATCCGTTCAGTATCCTTCGACTATTACTATAGCAGCCCCTCTACCGTCAAGAACGACTGCGAGATCTGGATTGGTCTTACCAGCCTCTCGTCTCTCAGCACCTCTCAGCTTCTTGATACGTCGCAGATGACCAAAGTCTATGCCGGTCCGCTCAACTGCACACAGGGTTGGAACACTTTCAGCACGATGCAGCTTGACTCGGTATACTATCCTGGCGACACCAATGTTGTAATCTGTGTGATTGACAATTCGAACGATTACAACAGTTCGTCCTATACTTTCAGAACCACCGCTGCCACCGGCAAAACCGTAGCCTACTACAGCGACAGCTACAACTACTATACCAATCCAGGCAGTATGACCCACATGACTTACAGCTACCGCTCCAATATGATTATCACCATCGGTGAGTGCCAGGACATATCTACTTGCGCCGCTCCTGCCGCCTGGGTAACCAATGTTGCTCGCGACAGCGTCAGGGTTGAGTGGATCCCCGGTGCCTCCGAGACTTCTTGGAATGTCTATGTAGACTCGATGGGCACGATGGTATATGTTGCCAACACCACCGACACCTACTATGAATTCAGCGGCCTCAACGCTTCTACCGACTATACTTTCTATGTAGAGAACGATTGCGACAACGAAACGTTTGTTTGCTCTGTCTCTGCCACCACTCTGCCCGACGACGCTTGGGATGTTATGCCTTTCGTCTGCACCTTCGACTCCACCGATATGGACGGTGTATGGCAGCGTGTCAACAATAACCAGACCAACAAGTGGTGTATCGGTATGGCCGGCGACAGCCGCGCTCTGATGATCAGCGATGATGGTGTCAACAATACCTATAATATTTCTTCTACCTCTGCATCGCACGCCTACGCACGTATCAATTTGCCTGCTGGCGAATATGCCTACAGCTTCGACTGGAGAGCCGTTGGTGAAAGCAGCCTCGACTACATCCTGGCTTATGTCGTTCCCGACAGCTATACTCCTGTGGCTGGTTCATACAATGTCCCCGGCAACGCCATCCGTATCGACGGCGGTTCATACCTCAACCAGTCGAGCAGTTGGCAGACCCGTTCGGACATCATCAACATCGCTGACAGCGGTGTCTATAAGGTTGTCTTCACTTGGCGCAACGACGGTAGCGTTGGTACTATGCCTCCCGCCGGTATCGACAACGTGATGATTGCACGCAACACCTGCCCGCGTCCCGCCAGTATAATTCTTGACAGTGTGACTACGACCACTGCTACCTTCCACTGGGTTGACAACAGCACCGCCACTACCGGTGGCTACAAGATTGAATACAACGGTGTTGTAGACTACACTACCAGCACAAACTATACTGCTATAAGTTTGAGTCCTTCGACAGGATATACATTCCGTGTCTACTCTATCTGCGACAATGACGACACCAGTATGGCTATCACCCTCCACGCCTTCACCGCTTGCGGTGACGTTATGGTTCCCTATCTCGAGGACTTTGAGTCGTTCACAGCAGGTACTTCTTCGTTCCCGCAGTGCTGGACCAACTTCAGCAATACCAGCAACTATGTCCAGGCTACCTATGGTGTCAACAGCAGCAATGCTCTGCACTTTGCAGGTCCCGGCGTCGTTGTAACCCCGCGTATCGCTATCGAGGGTAACCGCATCCTCCTCAACTGCTGGCTGCGTGCCGAAAGCACCACCTCTTCGGGTACGATGCACATCGGTTTCACCACCAACCCCACCACTCTGAGCGACTATGTTGAGATTACTGAAATCCAACCCAACACCACCCTTACTTATTACAGTGACATCTATTTTGACTCGGCTACGAGCGACACCGGTTATGTTGTCTTCAAACAGGATCCCAATGCAAGCACCATTTACTACTGGTGGCTTGACGAGGTGAACATCGTCGATATGGGCACCTGCCCGCGTCCCAACAACCTCACGGCTTCCAATGCTACTTCGAGCAGCGTTGACTTGAGCTGGGCCGACCGAGGCACCCCGCTGTCGTGGGTTATCGAATATGGTCCCACTGGTTTCACTCAAGGTACTGGTACCGTAGTGGCAGCAAGCTCCAATCCTTTTACTCTTACAGGTATTCCTGCATCGTATCAGGGTGAATTCTATGTACGCGCAGTCTGCGGCGGTGGCGACAGCAGTGATTATTCAACCACTCCCGGTCGTTTCAGTACCACCCAGATACCTGCTACGCTGCCTTACAATTACGACTTTGAGAACGATGCTGAATGGGCCAACTGGCAGCATAGCACCAACAATGCGTCGTATGATTGGTATCGCGGCACCGCCGCTAACACCAACGGCAACACCAGCCAGTATAGCATGTACGTCTCGGCTGACCAGGGTGTCACCTACCGTCCCTACACCAACAACGCCATTGTCAACGCCGCTGTTTACCGTGATGTGGACTTTGGTCCCACCCAGAGCAGCTTCACTGTCACCTTCGACGCCCGCGCTGGTGGTACAATCAGTGCCCGCTATGACGCATTGATGGTCTTCCTTGTGGATCCTGCTATTCCGACAGTTGCTTCCGACCAAGGTATCACCTCGCCGTGGGGCAATGTCAACGACCTCTATCGTATTGCCCTGGTCTATCTGGATACCAACTGGAACACCTACACCGCCTCGTTCGATACCATCAGCGGTGTCAAGCGTGTAGCCTTCTTCTGGTTCAACCAGAACACCCCGAGCTATGCCTCCTATCCGGAAGCTGCAGCCGTCGACAACATCCACATCGAAGAGAGCGCTTGCCCGCGTCCTGTGGGTACTACAATCGACGCTGTCGGCGCTACAACGGCTTCTATCAGCTGGATGGGTCCCTCGCCTGCAACTTACGAGGTTATCTATCGTCCGTATCCTAACGGCACTTCCAATACCTATGTCCAGACCAGCACCAACAGCATCACGCTGACCGGTCTCGAACCGATGACACAGTATGCTGTCTGGGTACGTAAACTCTGCACCGGCGACACCAGCTTGACCAGCGACGGTGTACTCTTCACCACCGATATGTGCGACAACGCTACCAATTTCTATAACTTCGTTGATTCTACAATGACAAGTACCACGTCGCAGTATGCTCCTATCGGATACAGCACCTACAACTACAGCTACGTGCAGACCATCATCGACTCGGCATTCATCGCTGACCTCCAGGGTGACATTACGGCCTTTGCATTCAATGTGACTACGGCTTCAGCAGGTGACTATTTCACCGGAATGGATGTCTATATGGCCAACGTGAGCGAATCGTCGCTCTCGGGCTTCATCACTCCCGATTCAGCCCATCAGTTTGTCCAGGTGATCAGTAATGGCGACTTTGGTTTCACGGATGTAGGCTGGCAAATCTTCGGTTTCGACACTACCTTCACCTGGGACGGTCACAGCAACATCCTCTTCGCTGTCAACCGTAACCACGGATCGTGGTCAAGCGGAGCCTACTTCGCAGCCCACAACACCACGGGTGCAAGCAAGACCTACTATGCTTATCAGGACAGCGGTCCCATCAGCATTACTGCACCTTCTGCTGACTATGGCAATACTACCCTTGCATACACTGGTGACATACAGCTTATCAGCTGCGGCGGCGGTTGCGCTAAGCCCACCCTGCTGCCTGTCAGCGATCTGAGCTACAACACTGCCACCATTAACTGGAACAGCAACGCTACCGACTTTGAGGTGTCTGTTAAGGCTGCCACCGATGGCGTTTGGCCGGCAGAAATTGCAGTAAGCAACGCTACCAGCTACGTTGTTAACAACCTGCAGCCTGCCACTCCATATCAGTACCGTGTACGCGCCATCTGCGACGCTACCGAG
>JAGCPC010000188.1 GCA_017642485.1 Prevotella sp.
AAGGTCGTTCAGTTCTTGACGCTATGAACTACTTCAACCCAACACTCCCTATAAGAGATGCTGATGGCAACTGGACAAAGGGTGATGGTTCAAGCAACTACAACCCACTCTCACTCATCAACGAGAACAAGTCACAGACTGAGTGGAAGCGTTTGCAGTTCATCGCTAAGGCTACAGCAAACATTATCGATGGTTTCACATGGAATGCAAACTACTCTTATAACACATACCAGCGTACATATAGCGCTTACGACTCACACAACTCTCAGGTCATTGAGAAGTATGGTTCTACAAGCCCTGACTTCAACGGTGTTGCACATCGTAGCACATACTTCGGTCACGAATCAACATTCGAGACATACGGCAACTTCGATAAGACTTTCAATGATGTTCACAAGCTGAGTGCCATGGTTGGTTACTCATGGGAAGAAAAGGTAAACAATGACGGTTTCGGCCTTCGCGTTAACAACTTCTTCGATGATACAATCGGTTGGAACAACCTCACTTATGCAGGTGAAATGAAGAATGGTATGAAGTGGGTTGAGTCTGGTACTATCGAGACTATTCGCAACATTTCATTCTATGGTCGTATAGCTTATTCTTACAATAGTAAGTATATGGCTCAGGCCACTATTCGTCGTGACGGTTCATCAGTATTCGGTGATGGCCATCGTTGGGGTACATTCCCATCATTCTCTTTGGCATGGAACATCACAGAGGAAGAGTTCATGAAGAATCAGAAAATCTTCTCTAACTTGAAGCTTCGTGCAGGTTATGGTGTATCTGGTAACGCTATGGGCTTCGGTGCTTATACAGCTGTTCCTACATACGGTTCAACAGGCGATGTTAAGGATGGTTATGTAATGCTTAGCGCTACAAAGCTGGCCAACCCTGATCTTAAGTGGGAGTCAACAGGTATGCTGAACATCGGTCTTGACTACGCATTCCTCAAGGGTCGTATTAACGGATCTATCGAGTTCTACCACAAGAAGACAAAGGATCTTATCTGGGATTATCCAGTATCTTCATACATCTACCCATTCAACTCTATTGCTGCTAACGTAGGTGAGATCACAAACAAGGGTATTGAGTTCACTATCAACGCTGTTCCTGTTCAGACTAAGAACTTTACTTGGACTACAACTCTCAACCTCTCACACAACAAGAATGTTGTAGATAAGCTCTCTAACGATAAGTATAAGACTTCTACATTCGCACAGGGCGATCCAATGGTTGCTGGTGTTTCTGCTAACGGTTGGACACAGCGCATTATGGAAGGCGAGCCTCTTGGAACATTCTACACATACGAGTGGGCAGGCTATAACGCAGACGGAGTCTCTGAATACTACACACGCGACGCGAATGGCAACCGCGATGGTGGCACAACAACTGACCCACAGTACAAGGATCGTACTATCACAGGTTGTGCACAGCCTAAGTTGAACCTCGGTTGGAACAACACCGTGAACTATAAGAACTGGGACTTCTCTTGTTTCTTCACAGGTGTATTCGGACATAAGGTTTACAATGGTCTCCGTGCTCACTATACAGCACCTGACTTCTTCGCTGGTGGCAAGAACGTCATGACGGAATTCGTTAATGAGCGTTCTCCTAAAGATACAGGTTCTAACATCCCATCAGACAAGTTCATCGAAAAGGGTGACTATATCCGTCTCCAGAGCCTTACTGTAGGTTACACATTCAACAACTTCGGTGGTTGGATTAAGAGCCTCCAGCTCTATGCTACAATGAACAACGTATTCACCATCACAAGCTACAAGGGTCTTGACCCAGAGGTTAACCTCGGTGGTATTGATCCGGGTGTTGACTATCGTTGGTCAAATTACCCACATACTCGTACTACTATGGTCGGTGCTAAGATTAACTTCTAAAATATTAAGCGAATATGAAAACAAATAAAATAATCCTTTCAGCTGCCCTTCTGGGCCTGGTTTTAAGTAGCTGTACAGATCTGGGTGTTGATGTAGAATCTCAGTACACTCAGATGCCTGCTACCGAGGCTGCTGTCAACGCGAACATGAACGACCTTTTCATTAAATTCAGAGGTACTCTTGGTCGCCGCTACATGGAGGCTACATGTCTCTCTTCCGACGAATATACTGCAGTGTCATATTCTGGTAACTGGGTTGATGGCTATACGTATGCTCACTCAGCATATCATAACTATGGCTACGAGGATGCTGTTCTCGACTGGATGGAAGAATTGGGTAAGGCCAATGTGCTCGCCAGCGAGATTGCCAACTCTTCTTATCCTGAGCAGAAGCGTTATGAGGCTCGCGTGATGCGTGCTTTCCATACATTCCTTGAAATGGATATGTGGGGCGATGTGCCCATCGCTGATGGTGACTATGTAACTGAGCACGGGCTCGATCCAAACAATCGTCACCCACGTGCTGAGGTAGCAAAGTACATCGAGAAGGAACTTCTTGAAATCATTGCTGCCGACAAGCTCTCTACCGATGTATTCGGCGACTATTATGGCAAGCCAACCAAGTACATGGCTCAGGCTCTCCTCGTTAAGCTCTACATCAACTGGCCTGTTTATACTGCTGATGCTGTAGAAAACTACGATGCAGCTACTGCTAAAAATGAGAAGTTGAATGATTGTATCGCTCTTTGTGATGAACTCATCAATAGTGGCAAGTTCGCTCTCGGTCCAGACGAGTATCGTTTCAAGTTCAATTGGGACAACACAGAGCGTGTAAAGGCTGGTACTATCAAGGACTTCATCTATGCTATGGAGTATGACACCAGCACAGCACAGGGCATGCAGTGGGGCCGTTCACACTCTTACAAGGATATCAAGAATCTTGACCCATCTATGTTCGGTGAGTTCCTCAACAACTCTGGTGGTGCTTACATGACTCTTACCCCTGAGTGCGTAAGTCGTTTCAACCTTAAGGGCGACCAGCGTAACTGGATGGTATTCGGTCTTGAGGACAAGGATCACAACCCTGCAAATGGCCAGGTTTATGTATATGATAAGCAAACGTTGCTCCCAACAGATGTTAAGTGTCTTGACCGTAATGGCAATCCTCTCGTGCTCACAAAGGACATCACTGTCACAGGCGAACTTGCATCTGTTGATGTAGGTGATGACCTCGAAGGTTGGCGTCAGGGTTATCGTTCTTCAAAGTGGTTCGTTTGCAACAACGACTTCTCTAATGGACGTAACCAGTCAAACGACGTTCCCATCTTCCGTTATGCAGATATTCTCTTGACAAAGGCAGAGGCTATGGTGCGTGCTGGTCAGAGCGGTTCAAAGGAGCTCTTCAACCAGATTCGTACATATGTAGGTGCTCCTACACTCGCTGCTGACCCAACTCTTGACGATATCTATATGGAGCGTGGTCGTGAGTTCTTCGATGAGCTCTGGCGTCG
>JAGCPC010000189.1 GCA_017642485.1 Prevotella sp.
CAAGCCAACAAAATGGTGGGAGAGATTGACTATGAGGCCAACCTCCGTGCCCTCTACTACGACCTTGCAGGAGCACACTCGCCAGAGGTTATTCGCATGCTGCTCACCATCACCACACCCGACCATCTGCTCTACGGATCCGACTATCCTTACGTCGCTCCACAGGTGCTCAAGCAGAGTTTGGCGAGAATGAAGGACTATCTCTCGAAAGAGCCTGATCTCGCACCATTCAAGGAAATGATTCTGTGGAAAAATGCGAAGTGGCTGTTGGGACAAACAGGGGAAAAGCCATCAGCAGCAACTGCTACAGCAAACATGATTGTACGCATTGCTGAGATTGAGGTGTTCCCACAGTATTTGGAAGAATACTTAGCCTTCGCCAACGAGGTGGATCGCCTCAGTATAGAGCGCGAGCCTGGCGTTATTTGCTTGTTCCCCATGCAGAGTGCCGAGGACTCATGCCAGATTCGCATCCTCGAAATCTATGCCTCCGATGAAGCCTATCAGCAGCATCTCAAGACCGACCACTTCCAGAAGTACAAGCAGGGTACACTCCACATGGTGAAAGACCTCAAACTGCCTACCATGAAGCCACTCGACCCAGAGACGATGAAACTGATATTCAAAAAACAAAGATAATGATGCATAAGTATTTATTATTTTTAGCCGCCATGCTGTTCTACAGCTGTTCTGCAGACAACGAAGCGAAAGCAGAAACACCTACTATGAATAAAATTTATATCACTATCGATGGACAAACGCAAAGCGTGACACTGGTTGACAATGACGCTACACAAGAGTTGGTTACTGCACTGCAGAATGCTCCTATAACGGTAACGCTCAACGACAACAATTTCGAGATTTGGGGCTCTTTGGGCATATCGCTGACAACGAAAAACGAGCAGATGGATACTCAGCCTGGAGACATTGTGCTCTATAACGGTAGCAACATCTGTATATTCTATGCTAACAACTCTTGGAGCTATACACGTTTAGGCAAAATCGAAGGATTGTCGGAAAGCCAGCTGCGCACATTCTTAAAGGCCGGCGAAAGCAACATTAGAGTGACGCTGTCTCTGACATCTGGCACAACAGCCATCAAAAGCATTAATAACATCCAGAAAGAAGATGAAGCTTATTACTCACTGAATGGTGTGAGGGTAAGCTCCCCCTCTAAGGGTATCTATATCAAGAATGGCAAAAAGATCATATTATGAAGAAAATATTAATAGCCGCAGCGTTGGTGGGTGGAATGCTCACAGCCTGCACACAGAAGAGTAACAACAATCAAAACAACGAAAGTATGAATACAACTTTAACATTGACGCAGGAGTGGGACAAGGTGTTTCCGCTGAGCGAGAAGGTGAATCACAAGAAGGTGACGTTTAAAACACAGTATGGACTGACGCTGGCGGCAGACCTTTATACGCCGAAGGATAGCAAAGGTAAGATGGCAGCCATCGCCGTCTCTGGGCCTTTCGGCGCCGTGAAGGAGCAGTGCAGTGGACTCTATGCCATGAAGATGGCAGAGCGTGGTTTTGTGACGCTGGCCTTCGACCCTTCCTATACCGGTGAGAGCAGCGGTGAACCACGTCGCACAGCCTCGCCCGACATCAATACCGAGGACTTTATGGCTGCTGTCGATTTCCTGTCGAAACAGGACAATGTGGATGCCGAACGGATTGGCATCATCGGCATCTGCGGTTGGGGTGGTATAGCACTTAATGCTGCCGCTACCGATACTCGCATCAAGGCTACCGTAGCCTCTACGATGTATGATATGACTCGTGTCAGTGGCAACGACTATAACGATGCTTTCGACAACGAGCAGTGGCGTCATAGGAACCGCGAAAACCTTTCAAAGCAACGCCTCACCGACCCCAACGCGATGGCTGGAGGTGTGCTGGATACCGTTCCACCACAGGCGCCCAACTTTGTGCACGACTACTACGACTATTACAAGACCCCACGCGGCTACCACAAGCGCTCCGGCAACTCTAACGACGGCTGGCGCGTCATCGGCACGCAGGCCTACGCCAACAGCCGTTTCCTCTATTATATCAACGAAATCCGCTCTGCCGTCCTCGTGATGCACGGTGCTGACGCCCACTCACGCTACTTTGGTGAGGCTGCTTATCACTATATGGTGGATGGCAAAGCTGAGGGTTACAAGTTTGTTGGTGAGCCAAATCCCAATCCCGAGAACAAGCAACTGCTCATCATACCAGATGCCTCTCACTGCGACCTCTACGATGGCGGCTACGAAGAAAAGGCTGGTCAGGGGCAGTCCAAGAACATGATTCCTTGGGACACATTGGCAGAGTTTTTTACGAAGAATTTGAAGTAATATGAGAAGATTATTTTTTGCTATATTAATCATGATGACTATGGTAACAGCAAACAGTCAGACGCTGACGGAGCGTCAAAAAGCACCGATTGAGCGAGAGCAGAGCTATGCTTGCATTGACTCTGCCGAGCGTGAGGTGCTTCAACCAAGGGTTAAGGGATTGGCAGCATGTGCCTGCCTGATGGCACAGGGTGATATGAACCGTTTGGAGACTGCCGTACGCATGGCACTCGACAACGGTGTAACCGTCAACGAGCTGAAGGAGGCTTTCTCGCAGCTCTATGCCTATACAGGATTTCCACGAAGCCTGAATGCCCTTGGAGTGCTGAGTAAGGTATTGGAAAGCAAGCAGCCTAACTGGCAGGAGGGCAAGCCCTGGACACGCCCCGCAGAATGGGACGATGCTAAGAAGGCCTACGAACTGGGAACTAAGAACCAGACGCAGCTCTCAGGAAAGCCCTTCAACTACGAGTTCTGCCCGCAGGATGACTACTACCTGAAGTC
>JAGCPC010000190.1 GCA_017642485.1 Prevotella sp.
GGTCGTATGCCTGCACCTGCACGCATAGTACAGGAAGAGGTGGTAGGTCCTACACTCGGTGCACAGTCTATCCAGCAGGGTATCATCTCATTCATCATCGCCTTTGTATTGCTGATGATATACATGATTTGCATGTACGACTTCATCCCAGGCATGATGGCAAACTGCGCCCTCGTAGTCAACCTCTTCTTCACTCTCGGTATATTGACATCATTCCAGGCTGCCTTGACCATGTCAGGTATCGCTGGTATGGTACTGTCACTCGGTACTGCAGTGGATGCCAACGTGCTTATCTACGAACGTATCAAGGAGGAGCTGAAGGGTGGTCTCGGTCTCAAGCAGGCCCTCAAGAAGGGTTATGAGAATGCTTTCTCTGCTATCTTCGACTCTAACCTCACCTCTATCATCACCGGTGTGATCCTCTATGTATTCGGTACAGGTCCTATCCGTGGCTTCGCTACCACATGGATCATCGGTATTATCTGTTCATTCTTCACCGCTGTGTTCCTCACACGTCTGGTTTATGAGAACCGTCTCAGCAAGGACAAGTGGCTGAAGCAGAACTTCACCACACGCTTCTCTAAGAACCTCCTTCAGGGACTTGACATCAAGTTTATGTCAATGTACAAGAAGACCTTCACCCTCGTTGCTGCTGCCATCGTGGTATTCGTTTGCAGCTTCGTGGTTCGCGGTCTGTCACAGTCTATCGACTTCACTGGTGGTCGCAACTACGTAGTGACCTTCGACAAGGCAGCACAGCCTGAGGAGGTACGCGGCGCAGTAGCTGAGGCGTTCAAGGGTTACAACACCAGCGTCATCGCCCTCGGTACCGACAATAAGACGGTACGTATCTCTACCAACTACAAGATTGAGTCCAACGACCCAACAGTTGACGACGAGGCAGAGACAATACTCTATCAGGCTCTCAAGAAGGAGGGTGTGGTAAAGCAGGCAAGCGTTGAAGCATTCAAGAACCCTGACGTACGCGAGGGTGGTTCTATCATATCTTCACAGAAGGTAGGTCCATCAGTAGCTAAGGATATCACCTACGGCGCTATCATCAGCGTAATCATAGCCCTCATAGCTATCTTCATCTACATCATGGTACGTTTCCGCAACGTAGCATTCTCAGTAGGTTCTACCTGCGCACTGGCAGTTGATACCATCGTAGTGCTCGGTATATACTCTATCTGCTGGGGATGGATGCCATTCTCACTCGAGATAGACCAGACCTTCATCGGTGCTATCCTTACCGTGATAGGTTACTCTATCAACGATAAGGTGGTGGTATTCGACCGTATCCGTGAGAACCTCAAGATACACACCAAGTGGGATACACAGACCGTGTTCAATACCTCTATCAACCAGACTCTGGCTCGTACGGTGAACACCTCTATGAGTACCCTGCTCGTGTTGCTCTGTATCTTCTTCCTCGGTGGCGACTCTATCCGCTCATTCTCATTCGCTATGATACTGGGTGTGGTATTCGGTACGCTGTCTTCAATCTTCATTGCTGCTCCAGTGGCTTATCTTACCCTGGGTCGCAAGATAGAGAACCGTATGGAGAAGAAGGCTGAATAAGAGATAAAATATAGCTATATATAAATAAGGTGTAACCTCGCAATGGGGTTACACCTTATTCTTTTATACTTATTTTAATTACTAATTAGTCCACTACCTCTTCACCAAACAGAGTGGCGCTTGTAGAACCTGTAATCTTTACTTTTACTAAATCACCTATATGATGATTGCCTTTGTCGAATACTACCATCTTGTTTTGTGACGTGCGGCCACAGAGTTGCTGGCGAGAGCGCTTGCTGTAACCTTCTACAAGCACCTCAAACGTCTTGCCTTCATCAGCCTTGTAGCTGGCAGCAGAGAGTTCGTTCTGCAAGGCTATCATCTCATTAAGGCGACGTATCTTCACCTCTTCAGGCACATCGTCGGGCAGGTGTTTGGATGCGTAGGTGCCTGGTCGCTCGCTGTATTTAAACATAAAGGCAGAGGCATAACCCACTTCCCTCATCAGCGAGAGCGACAACTGATGATCCTCCTCCGTCTCGCTGTGGTAACC
This sequence comes from Prevotella sp., assembly GCA_017642485.1. Taxonomy (GTDB): domain Bacteria; phylum Bacteroidota; class Bacteroidia; order Bacteroidales; family Bacteroidaceae; genus Prevotella. The sequence goes on from JAGCPC010000190.1 coordinate 2,075, forward strand.
CACGAATATGTCGGTGGTGATGGCACACTCGGGCACTATACGCTTTATAGCCTCTATGCGTCCCATGTACCATTCGCGAGTGTATTTGCGGTTCATCAGTTTCAGTATGCGGTCACTGCCACTTTGCACGGGCAGGTGTATATGTTTGCATACATTGGGGTATTTGGCTATCACCTCCAGTGTCTCGTCGCTCATATCCTTAGGATGTGACGTAGTGAAGCGCACCCTCATATCAGGCACTGCCTCAGCCACC
>JAGCPC010000191.1 GCA_017642485.1 Prevotella sp.
CAGCATGCCTTGGAGGATGAAGTAGTTGAGGTATGATGACTTCTTGATGGTCTCGCGCAGGGTATATGATTGTTCTGAAGGCGGATGCGACAGACTGTTCAGCTTGTACTGTATGAAGGGAAAGGCTATCCTGCCAGTGAAGAATGATATGATGGTCATCAGCAGGATGGCAGCGATGATATAGTCGTCACTGCCGAGTGGGGTGGCGATGAGTTCGCCCGACTCACCTAAACTGCGTAGCGAGAGGTCTCCATGCCACAGCCGTGATGTGGCAGAAAAGAAATTGTCGAATATGTCGGTGGGAAAGTTGATAACTGCTTAATATTGAAAAAAAAATCCCGCAAAAGCTATTGTGCTTTTGCGGGGTATTTCTGTTGTCGTTATAACCTGATTACTTACGGAGGCCGAGAGCCTTGACGATAGCACGATAACGATTGATGTCGCGGTCATAGAGGTAGTCGAGCAGTGCACGACGCTTACCTACGAGCTGTGTCAGTGAGCGCGCTGTGCGGTAGTCCTTGTGGTTGGCCTTCAGGTGCTCAGTGAGGTGCTTGATGCGATAGGTGAAGAGTGCGATCTGGCTCTCAGCAGAACCTGTGTCGGTAGCTGACTTGCCATACTGTCCGAAGATCTCTGTCTTCTTTGCGTTGTCTAAATACATAATGTTTTTTGAGTGTGTGACTGTAAGTGAGTAATTGATGTTACTATCACATATCTCTGATGCTCCTCCTGCCCAGTCACTTCAAGCAATGGAGACATCATCGAATGCGGCTTTTCTTAAAAGCGGGTGCAAAGGTACGAAGAAATAACGAAAACGAAAACGAAAACGTTAACTTTTTTCAGTTATCATTTTTTATTTTTTAATTATTTAACACTTACTCTTCAAAATATACCCTCTTTACGCGGTTGCTGACGCCGGTAAGTACTTCGTAAGGTATGGTTTGGAGCTTATCGGAAAGAACGGTGACGGGGAGGTCGGTACCAAATATCTCGACGCTGTCACCCTCCTTGCAGTTGATATCGGTGACATCAATCATACATACGTCCATACATATATTGCCCACATACTCTGCCTTCTTGCCATTGACGATACAGTATCCGTGGCGGTTGCCAAGATGTCGGTTGAGTCCGTCGGCATAGCCTATAGGTATAGCTGCTATGATGCTGTCGCGGTCGAGTATGGTACGGCGCGAGTAACCTATGCTTTCGCCTGCCCTGACGTGGCGCAGTTGCAGTATGGTGGTCTTGAGCGAGGAGACATTGTGTATGATATCGTTGGTGCGTGGGTTGATGCCATAGAGCCCCAATCCCAGTCGGCACATATCCATCTGACGCTCAGGGAAATGCTCTATGCCGGCACTGTTGCATATATGGCGCAGGATATGATGTGAGAATGCTGCCTGCAGGGCATCGGCTCCCTTGGTGTAGAGCTCAAACTGATGAGCTGAGAAGTCGTCAAACGTGTCGTCATCGCTACCCACGAAGTGTGAGAATACGGAGCGTGGGATGAGGGCATTCTGATTTTTGAGATAATCGATGAGACGAGGCATGTCGTCAACGGGGTGAAAACCGAGACGGCACATGCCTGTATCGAGTTTGATGTGTATAGGCCATCCCGTGATACCTTCCTTGCGTGCTGCCTTGCGAAGGGCATCGAGCAGTCGGAAGGAATAGACCTCGGGTTCGAGGTCGTAGTCAAACATGGTCTTGAAGGCTGTCATCTCGGGATTCATTATCATGATGTTGGCGGTGATGCCAGCCTTGCGTAGTGCCACGCCCTCGTCAGCCACTGCCACGGCGAGGTAATCTACACGGTGGTCCTGCAGTGTCTTGGCTATCTCCACAGCTCCTGCTCCATAACCGTCGGCCTTTATCATGCACACCAGTTTGGTGCCTCCCTTCATCTGGCTTCGGTACCAGTTGAGGTTGGCTACGACGGCTGATAGATTTACCTCAAGGGTGGTTTCGTGAACCTTCTCTACCAACTGGTCGGTGATGGTGTCAAAGGAGAAACGTCGTGCGCCCTTGATGAGTATCACCTCGTCGTGGAGGTTGGTGAAGTCGCTTGAGTCGAGGAACGAAGCGGTATCGGCATAGAAACGGCTGTCGTCAATCTTTATGAGGTTGGCATTGTCCCTTAATGCCTTGCCGATGCCTATAAACTTCTCTACTCCTCGGCTGACGATGAGGTCGGAAACCTGTCGATATAGTTCTCTCTCAGCTATGCCGCTCTGCTCTATGTCGCTGAGTATCAGAGTGCGTCGGCGCCCCTTATGGTCGGGGCGTCGATGCATGAAGTCGAGTGCGATGTCAAGGCTTGCGAGGTCGGAGTTGTAGGAGTCGTTGATGAGTGTACACCCATTGCGTCCCTCCTTTACCTCTAAGCGCATAGCGACGGGTTCGAGGAGCATCATACGCTCTGCCAGTTCCTCTTTGCTCAGTCCGAGGTACAGTGCTGTTACGGCGCATGTGATGGAGTTTTCTATCTCTGCTTCGCTGATATATGGCAGGGAGTAGGTGCCCTCTTCTCCTTCGTATGTATATGTTATGCGTGTGGTGCCCCCTGCAGAGTTTTCGCAGGGTGTGGTCTCTATGTAGCTCACAAAGAAGGAGGCAGTGCTGTCACGGAGTGACCAACTGAGTTTTCTGCCCCTGAAGGCACTTCCTTTCAGTACCCGGAATGCTACATCGTTGTCGGCAGGGTAGATGAGGGCTTCGCAATTGCTGAAAAGTTGGAACTTCTCGCGACATTTGTCCTCCAATGAGTGGAAATTCTCCTGATGTGCCTGTCCCAGACTGGTGAAGATGCCTATGGTGGGTTGTATGATATCGGCGAGGCGACGCATCTCGTCAGGTTGGCTGATGCCTGCCTCAAATAGTCCCACGGCACTGTCCTCGCTCAGCATCCATACGGACAGTGGTACGCCAATCTGCGAGTTGTAGCTGCGTGGTGAGCGAGTGACGTGCATGGACGGCATGAGGAGCTGGTAGAGCCATTCCTTCACGACGGTCTTGCCGTTGCTGCCGGTGATGCCTACGATAGGTATATCAAACTCGTCGCGATGTCGCTCAGCAAGTCGCTGCAGTGCGGCAAGGGTGTCATTGACGACGAGGAAATTGGCATCGTCGAGAGTAGGCTGGGGCGTATCGACAACAAAGTTGCGCACACCGCGGTTGTAGAGTTCCTCGATGTACCGATGCCCATCATTGCGAGAGGAACGAAGGGCAAAGAACAACGTTTCTTCAGGAAATGACAGTGAGCGGCTGTCGGTAAGGAGAAATGAGATGTTGCCGTCGGTGCTACCTATGCGGCGAGCCCCTATCAGTGTGGCGATTTGCGATATGGAGTATGTCATCAGAATTTTTCTTCTTCTTTGGAACCTTTGAAAGAGATGTCACCCAATTTCTCATTGATTGCGTAGGCCAAGCCACACAATAGGGTGAGGCCTGTAGTGATGATAATGCCGATGATACCTGCTTTAGTCTTTTCTTTCATAACTATAAAAATATTAATCTATTATCTATTATCTATAATCTATAATCTATTATCTATAATCTACGAATCAGTAGCTGGTGGAGCATGGTATGCCCATCTGCTCCACGCGTGCCATGATGCCATCGAGTATGGTGGGGGAAGCTTTTTTGAGGCCTTGTGCCGGTGTCTCACGGTCGATGGTGTATATCATGACCTTCTGTGGCTTGATGTCCCTTACTGCCTCCAACCATGGGGTGACGTATTCGTCACTGGTATTGTCAACCGACTCGCCGTTGTACGTGCCTTGCATAAACATGGTTTGTATGATTACGTGGCCATCAAACTTCTTGAGGTCGTCGATGACCTGTTTTACGTCGTATGATGGTGATACGGGTCTGTCCACCTTATTTATATACAGGGGCGATATGGTGTCGAGTTTCTGTATGTTGTCATCAACCTTCATGAGGGCGAGGCGTATCTCGGGTTTGTCAATGTTGGTGGCATTGCTGAGTACTGCGATGCAGGCACGGGGGAAATACTTGTCGCGTACCTCAACGACATCGTCGATGATAGCAGCAAAGTCAGGGTGTCCGGTAGGTTCGCCATTACCAGCAAACGTTATGACATCGAGTCCTTCGCCATCATCGTGGCGCTGCCTGAGTACAGCAGTGAGTGCCTCGCACACTTCCTGGCGCGTGGGCCGTTTGCTCTTGGGACGGAAGTCTTTGTTGAAACCACACTCGCAGTATATGCAGTCGAAGGAGCACACCTTGCCGTCACCAGGCATAAGGTTTACGCCGAGTGATATGCCTAACCTGCGTGAGTGAACAGGTCCGAAGATGGGGGATGGGTAGATTATTGTTGACACTTTGGTAGTTGATAGTTGATAGTTGAAAGTTGATAGTTAATTTCGTTGGTAGTTATGACCGTGAAAGTTCGATGCGGAAGGTTGTGCCCTTGCCTATTTCAGAGGTAAGGACGAAGATCTTGCCATCGTGGTATTCCTCTATTATGCGTTTAGCCAAGGAGAGTCCCAGTCCCCAGCCACGTTTTTTGGTTGTGAAACCAGGGCGGAATACGTTCTTGATATTCTTGTGTTCGATGCCCTTGCCATTGTCCCTGACGTCGATGATGACAGTGTTTGTCTGAGTGTGGGTGCTGATATCGATATGTCCCTCACCGCCCATGGCATCAACAGCATTCTTGCAGAGATTTTCAAATACCCACTCGAGCAGTTGCGGATTGGCAAACACTATGACATTGGGTTGGTCCAACTGGGTGGCGATTTTGACCTTATTGGATGTGCGTCGCCCCATGTAGGTCACCACGTGTTCAAGGAGTTCTGTGAGGTCAGTGCTCTTTCGTTCAGGTGCCGAACCTATCTTGGAGAAACGGTCGGCGATGAGTTGCAGGCGTTTCACATCCTTGTCCATCTCAGGTATCAGTTCATCATTGGGGTATTGCTCCCTCAATATCTCAGTCCATGCCATGAGGCTTGATATCGGTGTGCCCAACTGATGAGCCGTCTCCTTGGATAGTCCCACCCACACTTTGTTCTGTTCGGCTTTCTTTGAGGTAAGCAGTGCGAAGATGGCGATGACGACAAATATCATCACGATGCCCAGTTGCACGTAGGGGTAGTATGCCAAGCGAGTGAGCAACAGCGAGTCGTCATAGCATACGAGCAGATAGTCCGTTGTCCTGTCGCCTATCTGTACCTTGATGGGTTGGTGCCTGTTGGCAAATGTCTTTGCTTCCTTTGCTGCAACGACAAGGCTGTCCTGTGATGATATCTCTACGTTGCGATATATCTGTGCGTTGCCCATGGCATCGGTGACGATGACGGGTATGGTGTTGTTTTGCTCAAGTATCTTCAGTACGAGGTTGAGGTCCGTATCCTCGGTGGCCGTATTGAGGGAGCGCATCGCCTCAGCCCATATCTCCATGCGGCCTCGTTCTTCACGTTCGAGGTCACGTACCAGGAAGTGACTGGACACCAATGATGCAGCTGCTATAATCACAGCGGCAACCACCAAGGAGATTTTTACCTGTCGTATTTTGTCTGTCCAGTACATAAAACGTGGCAAAAATACTACTTTTTCCATTATTATGCAAATAAAAATCAAAAATAAGTTAAAAATACAAGAACTTTAAACCTTCAACTTTCAACTTTCAACTTTTATAAGTACCTTTGCATAGCAATTATGCGCTGCGTGAGGCAGCAGACAATACTTTTAATTCGAATTAGGAAATATTTATGACGCTTGATTTATTGACTGCCATCTCGCCTATTGATGGCAGGTATCGTGGTAAAACCGAATCTTTGGCAAATTATTTTTCGGAGTATGCACTGATAAAGTACCGTGTCCGTGTGGAGATAGAGTACTTCATCACACTGTGTGAGTTGCCTTTACCACAACTTAAGGATTTTGATAAATCACTTTTCCCACAGCTTCGTGCTATATACCAGAACTTCTCTGAGGAAGATGCTCAGCGCGTGAAGGATATAGAGAAGGTGACAAACCATGATGTGAAGGCAGTAGAATACTTCATCAAGGAGCAACTTGACAAGATGGAGAAGGAGTCTCTCGGCGAAGGCTATTTTGAACAGAGCCGCGAGTTTATACATTTCGGCCTTACATCACAGGATATCAACAATACCAGTGTGCCCCTCTCAGTAAAGGATGCCCTCGCCGAGGTCTTCATACCACAGGTGGAGGAACTCATACAGCAACTTAGCGACTACGCTGAGGAGTGGAAGGATGTGCCTATGCTTGCCAAAACACACGGACAGCCTGCATCGCCTACACGCCTTGGTAAGGAGGTGATGGTGTTCGTATATCGTCTCCAAGAACAACTCGCACTGCTCAAGGCTTGTAAGTTTACTGCCAAGTTTGGTGGTGCAACAGGCAATTTCAATGCCCATAAGGTGGCATATCCTATATACGACTGGCGTGAGTTTGGCAATAAGTTTGTCAGCGAGAAACTCGGCCTGGAGCGTGAACAATATACTACCCAAATATCAAACTACGACCATCTGGGTTCTATATTTGATGCTGTACGCAGGATAAACACTATCATCATAGACCTCGATCGCGACTTCTGGATGTATATCTCAATGGAATACTTCAAGCAGAAGATCAAGGCTGGTGAGGTAGGTTCCAGCGCTATGCCACACAAAGTCAACCCCATAGACTACGAAAACTCAGAAGGTAACCTCGGCATAGCTAATGCCATACTGCAGTTCCTGGCACAGAAATTGCCTGTAAGCCGTCTGCAGCGTGACCTTACTGACTCTACCGTACTACGTAATATCGGTGTGCCTCTCGGTCACTCAGTCATTGCAATACAGTCAACACTTAAGGGACTGCGCAAACTCATTCTCAATGAGGAGGCACTGCAAAAGGACCTGGATAATACCTGGGCGGTGGTAGCTGAGGCCATACAGACTATACTGCGTCGCGAGGCATATCCACATCCGTACGAAGCTCTGAAGGCGCTGACTCGCACCAATAAGCACATGGACGAGCAAACCATTCATGAGTTTATCCAGACGCTTGAGGTCAGCGACGCTGTGAAGGCAGAACTGATGGCAATTACGCCAAGCAATTATACGGGAATTTGAGTATAGAGTATAGAGTATAGAGTATAAAGTATAAAGTAAAAAGTATAAAGATGAGCCGTGAGGCTTACACATTACACATTAAATTAAACACATTATTAACAAACACTTATCATTACTAAAACAATGATGGAAACAGAAAAGGAAAACGTGCAGGGCAATGCACAGAACAATGATTCTACCCGTGAGGGCGGTTATGGTCAGGAAAATGGTGGCTATCAGCCACGTCAGCCACGTCAGCGTGTGCGTATCTCCACTACGAGAGGTAGCTATGGCGAACGTCCTCAGTATGGTGGTGGACGCGCAGGTTACAACCAAGGAGCAGGTGATGGCGGCTTTATGCCCGAAGGCTTTGGCGCAGGGCTAAGCAATGGCTATCAGCCTCGCGGCGGATACCAGCCCCGTGGTGGTTATGGCCAGCAGCG
>JAGCPC010000192.1 GCA_017642485.1 Prevotella sp.
CGGCTATGATCCAGAAGCGAATCGCAGCGGTAGCGATGAGACAAGTGCCCTTTATCAAGGTATTGACAACGGCACTTATCCGACAGCCAAGACCGTTCTCATAGGAATTAACGTTACTTTATAATTAAGAGTTAATAATTAAGAAATAAGAGTTATGATTAAAAAAATATTCCTTCTCTCCTTCGCACCTTTTTTCCTTTCTAGTTGCGCCGATTTGGAGCAGTCATCGCTCAGCTCCATTGACAGGGATAATTTTTATAGTAGCAAACAGGAAATCGAGGCAGCCTTGAACGGCATTTACCAGGAATTTACAGTCGACGACTTCTATGGTATGTATAATAATCAGAGCATCTATCTCAACGATCTGCAGACGGACTATGTGAAGGCAGGTGCCCAGACCAACTCTGCCCATATTCGTGAGGTGTCAAATTTCGCCATTCAGCCCACAAACCTCTTTGTAGGTTATGCCTGGAAGGAACACTATACAGCCATCAACCGTGCCAATGTGCTGATTGATAAGGTGACAGAAGCCTCGTGGCTCGATGAACAGACCAAGCAGAACTATATTGCTGAGGCTCGTTTCCTGCGTGCCCTGATGTATTTCAACCTGGTGCGCTATTTTGGAGGTGTGCCCATCGTGCTCCATGATGGCGAGGGTGAGGGAGCCCCACGTAATAGTATTGACGAGGTGTACGAGCAGATAGTCAGTGATTTCAGTGCAGCAGAACAGCTGCCAGCCGATTATAGTACGCGTGACAGTAAACCTTCAAGTCTGGCTGCTAAGGCACTGCTCTCGAATGTTTACCTTGTCTGGGCACAGACATTGACGGAACAAGGTAGAGCCAATCAACGTGCATTCTATCAGAAATCCATCGACTATGCCAATGCGGTTATTGCGTCAAAGAAATATCGTTTGCTCGACAAGTTCATCGACAACTGGACAGTTGATAAGGAGAATGGTCCCGAACACATATTTACCGTAGAGCACGACCGCACCATCAACGGTAATGTTACTGCCCACTGCACCTTTGCCACCAACTGGAGCGATGCCGAGCCAGTGCTATTGGCCACAAGCGATCGCTATTATGAGAAGACCGATGCCAAAGATCAGCGCCGTGACGCTTCGTGGGCAAAACGTATCTACAACCCGAATACGGGCAGCGACTTTGTCTTTACTGTGCCTCGCTTCCGTAAGTACATTGATACGATAAACTATGCGAATCCTGCCTCTAGCGGTAACAATGCCGGTCGATCTGTCAACACCGTGATCATTCGTTATGCTGAAGTGTTGCTTATCAAGGCTGAGGCTGAGAACGAACTCAATGGTCCTACACAAGCAGCCTATGACGCCATCAATGAAGTGCGTCGCCGTGCCTACTGGAATCCGTACGACAATGTACAGAATACACCAAGTGATGGTACGCCACTTAATCTAAGTGGTCTGTCACAAGAAGAGTTCCGCGAACGACTTCGCGAGGAGCGCCGTTTGGAGTTCGTCCTTGAGGGAAAGCGTTGGTCTGACCTCGTACGTTGGCATATCCTTGTGAAATATGTTAAGGCCAACACACCGACCGATGCAGAAACACTGGGAACGAAGACCACCAAAGTACAGAACGTGTCGAAGAAGAACTACCTGTTGCCCCTGCCGCAGGATCAGATTATCCTCAACCCCAATCTTGAGCAGAACTGGGGATACAGCGGTGAGACAGGTGATGGCCCTTACGGAGCTGAATACGAGTAAGGTTTACAGTTTATAGTTTACAGTTTAGAGTTTATAGTTTAAAGATAGAAAGCATTATGAAAAAGTCAATTGCAAAAGTTTTTGCTGTGGCACTCGTTGCTGCCACAAGTTTTCAGACAGTAGCTGCTCAGCAGCAAGTTGCTAACAACCGCCGTGAACGTATCCTGCAGGTGCTCGATCAGAGCCGCCCCAATGCATACGTCCCTGCAGCCTTCTTCCTCCATTTTGAGAATAAATTGGGACGCAAGGCCGTTGATGACCATAGAGCCTTCTACAAGGCCACCAATATGGACTTCGTAAAGGTATTCTACGAAATTGCCGTTCCCAAAGTAGAGATTAACAGCGGTAAGGACTGGGAGAAGGTACCCGTCTATGGTGAGGATTATTTTGCGCCCCAGGTTGCCGTTATTGCCGATCTGGCTCGTGAGTTTGGTGGTGAGGCCTTCGTGCTGCCCACTGTCTATTCCCCGTTGTCATTGGCTCACCAGACATTGGGCCGAGGCAAGGACTTCAAAAAACTGATTGAAGAAGATCCTAAGGCTTTTGGTAAAGCCATCAAGAACCTCGCACTCTCTATTGAGAACTATCTGCGTTCTGCACGTAAGGCCGGTGCTGATGGCTTCTACGTATCGAGTCAGGGTGGTGACGGTAATTCTCTGCCTGAGAAAATTTGGAAGGAACAGGTGCGTGAATGGGATAAATATGTTTCTCAGGTAGCCAATGAGATTGGCGAAATCAATATTCTTCATATCTGTGACTACGGCACTCCTTATAAGAATGCTGAGGCACTCTATGCCTATGCCGACTATCCTGCCAGCATCATCAATGTACCTTTGAAGTTCTCTGACGGCTCTACCCTTAACCTGAAGGAGGCTCAGAAGCGTTTCGGTCGTCCTATCTTTGGCGGTCTGGAGCGTCTGGGTGTGATAGCCAATGGCAGCATCGAGGAGGCAAAGGCTGAGGTTGACAAGGTATTGGAGAACGCTGCACCAAACTTTATCCTTGGTGCCGACTGCACTGTCCCCGGTACTACTGACTGGGAGAAGTTGCGTGCCGTCATCGACTATGCTCACACGTGGCGTCAGACACATAAAAAGTAAAATTATCAAAAATAGAAGCAAGGATGAAAGTTAAAACGATACGATTGGCATTAGGCTTGTTTTTAGGACTCGCGTTTTCTGCTTGCTCAACAAATGATGAGGTGGTACCTATCAATATCCCTTCGATAGACGATGACGTGTGCTGCTCCCAGGATGACGAGAACAAGATCAATCAGATCCTTGCTGGATATAAGGAAGTGACAGGGTTGTCAAGGCAGAGTGTTGGCGACTATACGCTGAAGGTATATGCCCGTACGGCCAATCTTCATGTGGGTTACAATGATCTATACTTTGCCGTTGAGAAGACCGAGAGCGGCCGGCATGTAAAAGACTTTACCGTGACAGCCCTGTCGCCGCTGATGGACATGGGGATGATGCAACATAGCACTCCTACAGCTAATCAGTTTGACCAGATAGAGAGCTTTCCTATTTATCACACATGGGTAGCACCTCTCATGGCAGGCGAATGGACACTGCCCGTCAGCTATCGCATCAAGGATCTCAATGGCACTCTCCCCGGAGCGCCCATAACGATAGAGCCTACACCGAACAATCAGGTTTGGATCAAATCGTTTAAATGGAACAATATAACCTATTACCTCTCTTTGGGCAGTCCGCAGAACCTGAAGACGGGAGTGAACACCATTAGTGCCTATATCTCGAAAAAAGGTGAAGACAGCACTCAACCCTATCTCCCTGCAAGCGAGGTGTTTACTATAGACATCTATCCCACTATGCCTGATATGGGCAACCACACATCACCCAACAATGAACCGCTCGTCTGGCAGGAGAATGGTAGCTATCAAGGCAAACTGAACCTTACGATGACAGGTACCTGGGATATACATCTACATGTAAAGGATGCCGCAGGTAATACAGTAGCAGGCGGTGAGGAACTAAGCGATTTGTATCTTACAGTAATAATTTAAAAAGCGTTATTGTATATTTGCTGATGATATCAATTGTTTTGAGTTTGGGGTTATTATGTCCCAAGGACACTGTTATTAAGGAGACGGCCATCGATGAGGTGGTCGTTTCTTCTACCCTCGGATCAGGGAAAAAGGCTGTCAGCAAAGGACGCGTGGCCAGTATTGATGAACATCTGGGCAAACTCTCGAAAGTAGAGATGGTGCGTCGAGGCAACTATGCCTGGGAGCCGGTAGTAAACAATATGGCTACAGAGCGCGTATCGACCACCATTGATGGTATGAAGATATTTTATGCCTGTACCGATAAGATGGATCCTGTGACATCCTATGTAGAAAGTAGCAATCTACAGCGCATCAGCCTCAACTCGGGACTTGACGGTAATCCGCAGGCCACAGGCAACATTGGCGGCAGCATCGACCTTAAACTGCAACGCGTGGGGTTCGATGCCCGACAAGCAGAGTATAATGCATCGGTGGGCTTTGAATCGAATGGTCATGTCCATGTGTATGGTGCCGATGCCGCTTTCTCGTCACACCGGCTTTATTCTAACTTCGGCGTGTTTTACCGGCATGCCAATAATTACAAGGCGGGTGGAAACAAAGAGATTGAATTCTCACAGTTTAAGAAGACAAATGTCTTTGCCAATTTTGGTTGGCAGCCGGTAGAAGACCATGTCATCGAAGCAACAGCTATCTATGACATAGCCACAGACATAGGCTATCCAGCCCTGACAATGGATGTGGCGAAAGCTGAAGCCATCATCACCTCCCTATCCTACAGGCAAGAACATCTTGACGGATTGTTCCATCGCTGGGAAACCAAGGCCTATTATAACCATATTACTCACGATATGGATGACACCAAGCGACCAGATGTTGTCATCCATATGGATATGCCAGGCAAGAGTCAGACAGCAGGTATCTACAGCTTACTGCAGGGGAGCAAAGGCGCGCACTACTATCAGATGAACTACGACGCATATTATAATAATCTGTTTGCGGATATGACGATGTATCCTGATGGAGGCCAAACCATGTACATGTTAACATGGCCCGATGTAAGCACATTGAATATGGGTATAGCCGCTACTGATGATATAGCCTTAGGTTCGCACCACATACGCCTTACAACAAAACTGGTTTGGCAGAATCAGCATATTGGTAGTGACGAAGGATTTAAGGCCCTTAACATTTATTTTCCAGGAATAGACAAAGGTAATTCGCGCCTTGTGAGTCGTGTGGCAGCCAGTTATGCTTACGAGCGTAACGGGCTGAAATTGGCCGTAGGCACGGGCTATGGGATGCGTGCACCAACAGTGACCGAGGGTTATGGCTATTTTTTGAACAATACCTTCGACCGTTACGACTATATCGGCAATCCTTATCTTAAAAACGAAAAGGCTATTGAGGTTAATGCTTCTTTTGCCTGGAATAGTCAGTTGTTGGCAGTAAAGGCTGAAGCTAACGCTTTCTTCTTTCAGGATTATATTATCGGCCGACCTGATTCACGCCTCTCAGCCATGACTATCGGGGCTGCAGGTGTTAAGATATACCAGAACCTGCGATATGCTAGAATTGTAAATACAACGTTTTCGACCGATATCAAGCCCTTCAGTTGGTTACTGTGGGAGAATCGCCTGACCTATAGCTATGGTAGTGAGAGCACACATGCCCGATTGCCACTTATCGCCCCTTTGTCATATTGGGGCAGCTTGAAGTTCGCATGGCACAATTTCGAGGCTGAAGGCGGTGTACACATGGCGGCCCGTAATACCCATTGCGGCACAGAATATGGGGAGCTCCCTACTGCAGGCTATGCCGTATGGCATCTCAACGTTGGTACCCGAATACAGTTCAGGAGTGTAATAGCCAACTTGCATTTTGGCATAGAGAACCTATTTGACCGCCATTACTCCACCTATTCCGACTGGAACCACATTCCTCAAAAAGGCCGAAATATTTATGTTAACACTTCATTTCAACTATAGCCTTCTAAAATACCGCACTATTGGTATTTTGAGATATATAAAATATTCGTACCTTTGCCGCCGAAATCAAATTAGGTATGAAGAAAACGATATTATGGATAGCAGCCCTTGTAGTGGGTGCGATATTGGGATTGTTGGGCATCAGCTGGCTCAACGAGGTGATGAACTTTGTGGCAACGGTCTATACACGACTGTTCCAGTTGCTGGCGGTGCCGACCATCGTGCTGGCGGTGATTTCTACCTTTGCGACCTTTGGCTCGAAGGGCTCAGGTAAGATCTTTGGCCGCACACTCATC
>JAGCPC010000193.1 GCA_017642485.1 Prevotella sp.
ATGGCAAAACGTAGAGAAATAAGGAATAGTACGGCTGAGTTCCTGATATTTCAGGCTGAGGCCAAAGAACAGGGCGTTGAGGTGTACTACAAAGACGAAAACATCTGGGCCACACAGAAAGCGATGGCAACGTTGTTTGATGTCAATGTTCCTGCTATCAGTAAGCATCTGAAGAATATTTTTGAATCGGGAGAGTTGAAGGATGATTCAGTTGTTTCCAAAATGGAAATAACTGCCTCTGATGGTAAGAACTACCAGACGCAGTTTTATTCACTCGATGCTATCATCGCTGTGGGTTATCGCGTAAACAGCGTTCGTGCCACGCAATTTCGTCAATGGGCAACAAGTGTACTTCGTGAATATGCCATTCGTGGCTATGTGCTGGATAGAAAACGCATGGAGAATGGCACGTTTTTGGATGAGGACTACTTTGAGCACCTTTTAGCAGAGATACGTGAGATTCGTTTATCTGAACGACGATTCTATCAGAAATTGACGGACATCTACGCCACAGCTATTGATTACAATCGTGATGCACCAACGACAAGATTATTCTTCAAGATGATGCAGAATAAGATGCATTATGCCGTGCATGGCCGAACTGCCGCTGAGTTGATAGTAGAGCGTGCTGATGCAGAACAGGAGCACATGGGATTGACAACATGGGAGAATGCACCTGATGGGAAAATTGTCAAGACGGATATATCGATAGCCAAAAACTATCTGAAGGAGATGGAACTGGCAGATATGGGACAATTAGTAAACGGTGTCCTCGAATTGGCAGAGCGAATGGCTAAGCGCCATTTCCCAATGACAATGGAGGACTGGGCAAAGCAGATTGACACTATCTTAGTGGCTGGCGGCAATAAGGTACTGCAGACCGCAGGGAGTGTGACTGCCGAAGAAGCAAAAGAACATGCAGAGACAGAGTTTGAGAAGTACCGTATAGTACAGGATCGTCTGTTCCAAAGCGACTTTGACAAATATTTGGGCGAGTTGCCTTTCGATGGCGAATAATGAATCATGAGCGACGATTCTCTGATCCACTTTAAGAAGTAATAAATATCTATTTTCTTGCCGGTATCGGCAAAAATATATACCTTATGTGGCATAAAATAGGAACAAAACTTGCCGATAAGATGAAATGATTATTTCTTCACCTTAATATATACTCCGTCGAAGGAGGCGCCCATGCCGAAGCAGTCTGTTGAGCCGTAGCCTGTCAATGTCTTCAGCACCACGAAGCGGGGGAAGAAGGTGGCGCGAAAGCCATATCCGCACTCGTTGAGGTTGTAGTATTCGAAAGTGTTGCCGTTGAGCTGCGCGGGGCGGTCCTTGCTGCTGCCGCCCTCAGCGATGTTGTGCTGTGCGTTGCTGCATGTGAAGTGCACCTTGTTTTTTCCTGCCGCACGGAAGGTGATGTTGCCTCCCATCATCGACTGGTATTTCACGTCCCACTGCTGGAAGGAGTATTCACGTCCTATGTTGCCTGGGTCCTCAGGGGTGAGGAGCGACTGGGTGAACCATTTTACTGCCTCGTGGCTGTAGCGCATGTCAGCGAGTGTCAGTTCCTTGAGTGTCTTGGGATTTATCCATGTTCCCTCGACCTTGTTGTCGTATTGGTCGATGGCCTTGTGCTCTATGTGGATAAAACCAGTGATGGTACCGTCAGCCTGATATTCCGCCACGTTATAGTTGTCTGTGCCGTCATAGTTTATTACGTTTCCTGCCAGCATTATTGGTGCGGGATTTTTGGCTTTGGGGTAGTATATATACCCTGCCGCTATGCTGTCGTTGGTCTTTTGAAGCATTATGGTGACGGGTATGCGTCCGCCTATTTTAGCATCAAAATGGTGGCACTGCAGGTTCAGCACTCCGCTGTAGTCCACAAACGAGTCATCTTTACTCTCTATCGCCCATGTATCTGACAGATATTCCGTGAGTTTGCTTCCCTGCCATCCGTAGTATGTCGTCACCCTGTGGTCAGGTCCTGCCGAGAGTACGGTGGATATCACCTTCCTCACACTGTCAAAATCGGGTTCGCCGATGCCGCCGTATCCCTCGGGCTCTATGAAGCGGTGCTGCGACTGATCCCACAGCAGTGCCTCGTGCTGCGTGTTGTTGGCAAAGCCGCCCATATAACCCAGGTATATGTCGAAATCGGGATAGCCGTCGAAGTTTATGTCTGGTTCGCTGTAGCTGATGGTCTCCTTTGCCGCCTCCTCCGAAAGGGCGAGGGCAAGTTCGAAGCTAAACGTGTCTATAAGCTGCGAACCCACGTATGTGCCTACGTTGACAAGGTTTATCTCTCCCTCGGCATTCCTCTCGTATGTCAAACGAAAGGAGAAGTCCTTACGCTCGTACTGCTGCGCCAGCAGTGGCATCGTCACCATAGTGACAAGTAATATGATAAAATATTTTTTCACTCCCCTATCACTCCTATAAACTTTAAATATTTGTCTTTCCAGCAAATCCTTCCTTGAGGTCATCGATGGTCAGTTCCATAAGCTGTTTCTTGCTTAGGTTACCATGGCTGGCCAGACGGTTGGCCTGGTGCTGTATGCTCTTCTCAAACACATTGCGTGCATAGCGTGCATTGCCGAAGTTACGGTCTTTGTGCGCCACTACGTAGTCGAAGCGCTTGCGTAGATATTCCTCAGCATCAGGAGCCAGTGTATATTGGTTTTTCTTCATATACATCTTGAATATCTCCGTCAGCTCTCCTCCCGAATAGTCAGGGAAGTCGATGTATCGGTTGAATCGCGACTGCAGTCCTGGGTTAGAGTCTATGAAGCGTTTCATCTCACCCTTGTATCCGGCTATGATTACCACCAGTCGGTCGCGGTAGTCCTCCATGCGCTTGAGGAGTGTCGATATGGCCTCCTGTCCGTAGTCGCTCGACTTGCCTCCCTCCGGCACGAGGGCATAGGCCTCATCGATAAACAGCACTCCGTCGAGTGCCTGCTGCACCACAGCATCGGTCTTCGTCGCCGTCTGTCCCACATACTCTGCTACGAGTCCGCTGCGGTCGGTCTCCACGGTATGTCCTTTTTTCAGCACACCGAGATCTTTGTATATCCTACCCACGATACGTGCCACGGTGGTCTTTCCCGTACCTGGTGAACCGTAGAATACGAGGTGGTATGACACCTTTGCCGTCTTCAGTCCCTGTGCCTCGCGTTGCTTCTGCAGTTTCACGAAGTTTGCCAACGTATGCACCTCCTTCTTGACATCATCGAGGCCTATCAGTTCGTCGAGTTCCTTATATGGGTCGCCCACCACCACGGTATCGGTGGCGAGGCTGTCACGTTGCTCCACCTGCTCCGTCTTTTGCCCATCAGAGCTGCTGCTGTCGTCATCATCCACAAAGGCACCGATGATAGCCAGGATAATGGTGAATATCACAAAGCCTATCGACATACATCCACAGCCTTTAAGCACCTTGTTTACATTTTCATCTTGTATCTGCATTTTTTTTAGAGAGTTAGGGGGAGTTAATATTTCACATTCTGTTCTTGAAGATATTCTCTTGTGCGCTTTTTCTCGGAGAGTTCCTCCATCGCCTTGTTGCCATTCCACCTGAATCTGAAGTCATCGACATACCAGTCCCCGCGCTCATATACCAGGTGCAGGTATATGGTGTTGTTTTCAAAGTTATGCACCAGCACCTCGGCTATGGCAGTGGCACCATCCTTGCCGACGGTCACTTTCTTTACCTTGTACCACCAGTTCTCGTCTTTGTCCTGTCCGTTTATCCAGTGGTCTCCGTCAACCCATACACCACCCTGCGCCTCGCAGACGCTGTCGGCAATATCGTTCAGACGGTTGTACTCCGCCGAACAGCCGTACCTATCGCTGCGGTGCTTATAAAGTGAGTCTATGCGCTGCTTGATATAACCCACGGTATGACGTATGGAGTCCTTGATGGCTGCAGGGTCAACCACCGCCTCCTCCACTACGGTGTCGCTGGCTATGCTGTCACTGTCGCCACTCACTGGGCTCACCTTACCACCACAGGCAGCGAGCATCACAGTAGCCGTAGTCACGGCAAGAAAAAATACTTTCTTCATAACAAGTGCAAAGTTACAAATTTTTTTC
>JAGCPC010000027.1 GCA_017642485.1 Prevotella sp.
GAAAATTGAAAATTAAAAGGGACCACGGATGGTCACGGATGGACACGGAGTCGCTCTTGTCAGAGCGAGAAATCTCACAAATCGAAACAAATCATACAAAAATTAAGACCACGGATGACGGATGGACACGGAGTCGCTCTTGTCAGAGCGAGAAATCTCACAAATCGAATCAAATCATACAAAAATTAAGACCACGGATGACACGGAATATAACGGGGACGTCAACGTAAACCTTAACCTTGAACCAGCACGTCAGTGCGACTTGAACCAGCGAAGCGTCTTGAACCAAGAAACTATCGGGGGGATAGTTGGGTGAGCTCGGTGATGGTGACCTCGGGGTTGAAGGACTTGAAGATATAGTTGCCTGAGACGAGGATGTCGGCTCCTGCATCGACGAGGGCTTGTGCATTGGTGCCATTGACACCTCCATCGACCTCGATGAGGGCTGAGGCGCCGTGTGACTTGATGATCTGCTTTGCCTCGCGCACCCTGTCGATGGTGGCAGGGATGAACTTCTGGCCTCCGAACCCTGGGAAGACACCCATGATGAGTACCATGTCGATCTCATTGATGATAAAGGAGAGGACTGATACGGGGGTGTCGGGGTTGAGGGTGACGCCAGCCTTCATTCCCTCGGCGTGGATATCTTGTATGCACTGCTTGAGGGAGTAGATATTGTTGAACACCTCGTAGTGTACATTCATCATCATGGCACCTACGGCAGCTGTCTGCTTGATGTAGCTGTCGGGATTGGATATCATGAAGTGGACATCGAGTTTTTTGCGGAGCACTCCGGCTACTGCCTGCATGATGGGGAAGCCATACGAGATATTGGGCACGAAGTGTCCGTCCATGACGTCGAAGTGCAACCACTGTGCGTCACTACGGTTGATCATCTCGATCTCACGGTCGAGATGCAGGAAGTCTGCTGAGAGCAGTGATGGGGAAACGATCACGGTTTTTGTTCTTTTAATTGAGGGTGAATGACTCATACTCACCTTCTACCTGTATGGGACGGAAGGTGTAAGCGTACTGCCTGATAATGGCGAGTGTCTCCTCTGATGGATTGAAATTAAAAGAAGGGATTAAGTAGCTTTGTTTCATAGGCGGGGGTTTTATAATTCACAGTTCACAGTTCACAATTCACAGTTGATTGTTTGCTGTTTATTTAAAGAACGAGGTGGTGGGCAGTTTATTGTACTGTGAGTGGATATTTTGTTAAAAAAAAGTCACAGACACATCAGTCGATGACTGAGATGTGTCTGTGGCCACAGGTATTGTAATGAAATTAGTTTTCAGCTTACTTTACCTTGTCAACGATAGCCTTGAATGCATCAGGATTGTTGACAGCGAGGTCAGCGAGGACCTTGCGGTTGATCTCGATACCAGCTTTGTGGAGGAGTCCCATGAGCTGTGAGTAAGAGAGTCCCTCGAGACGTGCAGCAGCGTTGATACGCTGTATCCAGAGGGCACGGAAGGTGCGCTTCTTGTTCTTACGATCACGGTAAGCGTAGGTGAGACCCTTCTCCCAAGTGTTTTTAGCTACTGTCCAAACATTCTTACGAGCGCCATAGTAGCCCTTGGTGAGCTTAAGGATACGAGTTCTCTTTGCCTTAGAGGCAACATGATTTACTGATCTTGGCATAGTTTTGTTTCTTTAAAAAAAGTTTGACAATAGGGTGAATTAACGCAGACGAAGAAGGTCGCGCACCTGCTTCATGTTTGAAGTGTCAACAATTGTTGAACCGAGAAGATTTCTCTTCTGCTTCTTTGTCTTCTTAGTCAGAATGTGACTGTGGAAAGCGTGATGTCTCTTCACCTTACCAGAACCAGTGAAAGCGAAACGCTTCTTTGCACCGGAATTTGTCTTTACTTTTGGCATTTTTTTTTATTGTTTAATTAATTATTAAATATGGTGGCAACGCATATACCGGGCGTTACGCACTCTTTTTTTTCTTTTTCTTTAATCCTCGCTATCAGGGAGTGAGTCCTTGAGCTGTGCGAGGGCATCGATACCCTTGGCGCTTGCTGCGAGTCCGTCGCCAGCTGCCTGCTCTTCGATGGCCTTGTTGGCTTCGAGAGCCTCTGCCTCACGGCGTTCGCGATCCATCTTCTGCTGTGACTTCTTGGCCTGTCCTGCTTTCTTAGGAGCTATGAAGAGGAACATCTTCTTGCCCTCCAAGCGTGGCATCTGCTCTACCTTGCCGTACTCCTCGAGGTCGTTGGCAAATCGGAGTAGTAGTACCTCACCCTGCTCCTTGAAGAGTATGGATCGACCGCGGAAGAACACGTAGGCACGTACCTTGTTACCCTCTTCGAGAAACTCCTTGGCGTGCTTGAGTTTGAAGTTGTAGTCGTGCTCATCGGTCTGTGGTCCGAAGCGTATTTCCTTAACCTCGACCTTGACTTGCTTCTGCTTCATCTCCTTCGCCTTCTTCTTCTGCTGATAGAGGAACTTGGAGTAGTCAATGATACGACAAACAGGTGGCTGAGCATTGGGGCTTATCTCCACGAGGTCCTCACCTCGCTGGCGTGCTATATCGAGCGCCTGCTTGGTAGGCATGACTGATGCACCCTCTTCACTCACTACACGAACTTCGCGTACGCGGATCTGTTCGTTGATACGATACTGATTTTTTAGATTCTGTTTTCTGTTGTCTTGCTTCATTAACTGTTTTGGTATGGGTACGTGATGTACTTCTTGCTTGTGATTTTTTACAAAAATCGGGTGCAAAGGTACGAAGAAAACTTAAGAATTAAGAATTATCGTGTACCTAATTATTAATTACAATTTTTTAACTTACGTCAAGATTTTTTACCGCTACTTGAGTGCTTCAACGTCACGTCGAACGTTATTTCTTATCTTGCTAAGATAGGATTTCATTCCCTTTGCGTCCTTATTGTCTATTATTTCGAGCAGTTCCTTCAGTTCCTTGCGTATCTGGTCCACCTGGTCGTGGGTGTAGGGATTGAAGAGCACTTCCTGCAGGAGGTAGTCGTCCTCATTGAGTACGCCCTTGGCTATGCGCAGGTGGCGCTTGAAGGTGGTGCCAGGGGCATCCTGATGCTTCATGACGGCAGAGAAGACGAAGGTGCTGACGAATGGTATGGAGAGGGAGTAGGCCACCGTCTTGTCGTGCTCCTCGAAGGTATATTCGTAGATGTTGAGGTCGAGACGGCTGTAGAGGTCCTTGAAGAAGCACCGTCCCATGTAGTCGCCCTCACTGATGATGATGGCATTCTCTTCGGAGAGTTGGTTGAGATTGGCGAAGGTAGGTCCAAACATGGGGTGGGTGCTGACATAGCGGCGCCCCGTCTGCTCGTAGAACTCCTTGAGGCCTGTCTTGACCGATGCTATATCGCTCAGTATGCAGTCCTGAGGGAGGTATGGCATGACCTCATTGAATGCAGGTATGGTGTATTTTACTGTGGCAGCATTGATGCACAGTTCGGGTGCGAAGGTGCGCACCTCCTCGAGGTCGGTGAAGCGCTGGCAGTTGTATGTGAAGCGCATGCGCTTGGGGTCTTTCTCATATACCCCGACCTCATGGTCGAAGCTCAGCAGGTCGATGAAGAACGAGCCCATCTTGCCTGCGCCAAGGATTAGTATTTTCATTGTTGTTGGTTGATGGTTGATATTCTCAACTTTGGCAAAGTATCATTTCTCAACTTTGGCAAAGTTGAGGAGGGAACAGTAAAGTTGAGGGGAGAACAAAGCTAAGTTGAGGGGAGGTGATTATTGCTTATTGACGATCTCGAGCTGCTGGCGTACAGACTCTTCGTGGATGTGCTCGAATATCTGCTTGGCAAACTGGTCGCTCATGCCGAGGAGGGAGCCCTGCACACCGCGCTTGTCGAGTATCTCGTTGTAACGTCCGGTCTGGAGGACCTGTATGTTGTGTTCCTTCTTATACTGACCAATCTCACGACATACGCGCATACGCTTGGCGAGGAGTTCCATGAGGTCGTTGTCGATCTTGTCGATCTGTTGTCGGAGTAGTTTGATACCCTCGGTGGTGAACACCTCCTGACGAGTGACGAGCATGCCCACAACGTAGTCGCACACCTCGGGGGTGAGTTGCTGCTTGGCATCGCTCCACGCATTGTCAGGGTCGCAGTGTGACTCTATCATCAGTCCGTCGAAGCCAAGGTCGAGAGCTTGCTGTGAGAGAGGTGCTATGAGTTCGCGACGTCCTCCCATATGTGATGGGTCGCAACAGATGGGCAGGTTGGGTATGCGGCGACGTAGCTCGATAGGAATTTGCCACATGGGAGCATTGCGATACATAGACTTCTCGAATGATGAGAAGCCACGGTGTATGACGCCGAGTTTCTTTACGCCCGCCTTATTGATACGTTCAAGCGCACCGATCCATAGTTCGAGGTCGGGGTTGACAGGATTTTTGATCAAGACGGGGATGTCCAAGCCCTGCATGGCATCAGCGAGTTGCTGCATGGCGAAGGGGTTGGCAGTGGTGCGTGCACCTATCCACATGAGGTCGATGCCGTACTTCATGGCGAGTTCGACGTGCTCAGGGGTAGCCACCTCGGTGCCTATGAGCATGCCTGTCTCTTCTTTTACCTGAGCCATCCACTTGAGGGCGGGTTCGCCGTGTCCCTCGAAGCCTCCTGGCTTAGTACGAGGTTTCCAGACGCCGGCACGAAACATGTGGCATCCCTTTATGGCAAGTTGTTTAGCAGTGGTCATGACTTGTTCCTCGGTCTCAGCCGAGCATGGTCCTGCTATGACGAAAGGTCGTTTCTGGTCGCTTGGTAGGTTAAGCGATTCTAATTCTAATTCGAAATCCATCTTTTTTAGAGAAGTTAAAGAAGTTAAAGAAGTTAAAGAAGTTAAAGAAGTTAAGACATTACCTTGCGTATGCGGTCCAGGGCTTCTTGCATTTTCTCATCCTTGGCGCAGAGGGAGATGCGAATGTATCGATTGCCGTTGGAACCGAAGATGAATCCTGGCGTGATGAAGACGCGAGCCTCGTGGAGTATCTTCTCGGTGAGTTGTTCGCAGGTGTCGTAGGAGTCGGGTATGCGGCCCCAGAGGAACATGCCGACAGAGTTCTTATCATACTGACAGTCAAGCACATCCATTATCTCCTCGGCTATGAGACGACGACGCTTGTAGTTGGCGTAGTTGAACTCATGATGCCATGCGTCGTCATTGTGATACGCCTGAGCAGCAGCCATCTGTATGCCTCGGAAGGTGCCAGAGTCGATATTGGACTTTATCTTGAGTATCCATGAGATAAACTCGCTGTTGGTAGCCACCATACCCACGCGCCATCCAGGCATGTTGTGGGACTTGGACATGGAGTTGAACTCTATGCAGCAGTCCTTGGCGCCAGGTATCTGGAGTATGGACTGAGGATTGTCATTGATGATGAATGAGTAGGGATTGTCATTGACCACTACGATATTGTGGTCCTTGGCAAACTGTACCAGACGCTCGTAAGTGGAGCGACGGGCATTGCCTCCCGTAGGCATGTTGGGGTAGTTGGTCCACATGATCTTCACCTTGCTGAGGTCCATGCGCTCGAGGGTGTCGAAGTCTGGTTGCCAACCATCATTCTCCAGAAGGTCGTAGTTGACGATTGTCTGTCCCAGTATCTTGCTCAGCGAGGTGTATGTGGGGTATCCAGGGTTGGGCACCAGCACCTCGTCGCCAGGATTGCACAGTGCGAGGGTGACGTGCAGTATGGCCTCCTTGGAGCCTATCATGGGTTGTATCTCAGTCTTGGGGTCGAGGTCCACGTTGTACCACCTTTTATAGAAGTATGCCATCGCCTCACGCAGTTCCGGTATGCCCACCGTAGGCTGGTAGCCATGAGCAGTGGGGTCGTAAGCCACCTTGCAGAGGGTGTCGATGGTCTGGGGTGATGGTGGCATATCGGGCGAACCGATGGCGAGGCTTATGATATCCTTACCCTCGGCATTGAGTTGTGCCACTTCCTTGAGTTTGCGGCTGAAGTAGTACTCCTGCACTAACGACAGTCTGTCAGCTGGTTGTATCATCTTTTTTTGAGGTTGGAGGTTTGAGGTTTGAGGTTTTGCTATTTTGCTGCTTTATACTCGCCGAGTATAGTGAGGTCGCGTATGAGAGGCGTGATAGCATCGATGCTCTGACGATAGCGTGTGAGGTCATCGTAGGTCACATCGACATAGAACAGATACTCCCACTCGCGGCCTATGATGGGGAGGGACTGTATCTTGGTGAGATTGATCCTGTAGAAGGAGAGTATGCTGAGCACCTGTGAAAGCGAGCCCTCCTCGTGAGGCAGTGAGAAGACGATGCTCGACTTGTCGGCCTCGTTGAGGGCACGCAGGAAGTCGGCCTTGCGCACATCGCTCATGATGAGAAAGCGTGTGAAGTTGTGAGGATTGTCCTCCACATGGTCCTCGAGCACCTCGAGGCCGTAGAGGCGTGCTGCATCAGCATGACAGAGGGCTGCTGTGCCCTCGGCGCCTGTCTCGGCTATCCACTTAGCAGCTCCTGCAGTATCGTCGCACTCCACCATCTTCATATTGGTGTGCTTGCTGAGATACTTCTGGCACTGTGCCAGCGCTACGGGGTGAGAGCGTACCTCGGAGAGGGATGAGAGAGACTGGCCTGGCAGTGCGCAGATGCAGTGCGAGATGTGGGTCTTGTACTCACCCACTACGGTCATGCCCGACTGGCGCAGCAACTCGTAGTTGTGGAGCAGGGAGCCCGCAATAGTATTTTCTATCGCCATGATGCCTATCATGGTAGGGTCGGCCTTCATCTGGGCGAAGACCTCCTCAAAGGTGTTACAGCAGACGATCTGCATCTGTTCGCCCTCGAAATACTTGTGTGCCGTAATATCGTGGAAACTTCCCACCTCACCCTGTATAGCTATTCTCTTCATCTGTATGGACTATGTTTATTTATCCGAAAAATACTATCTGTCAAAAAAAATCCCGCCAAGTTGTAAACTAAGCGGGATGTTGCAAAAACTTTATATATCGTTATGCTTTAAATCTTAAGTTGAACTTTACACGCAACTTCCCGCTTCACAGTGTCCTGCAAAGTAAAACCAGAAGTAATAATAAGATGTGTAAGACTTATTCATCCTGCGTGTAGTTATAAATTTGGGTGCAAAAGTAATAAAATTCTGCGAAACGACCAAATTTTTCCAAAAAAAAATGTGCAACGTTCCTTTATATTATAAATAATGTGTAACTTTGCACACGCAAAAAACAGCAAGCACGCCACGACGATATGAGATATGCCATCATTGCAGCAGGAGAAGGCTCACGACTGAGGGAGGAGGGTATCACGGTGCCCAAGCCACTCGTAGAAATCAATGGCGAGACACTGCTCGGACGCTTGGTGCGCATATTCATGGCCAACGAGGCAGAGGACATCGTGGTGATAACCAATGAGCTCTACCCAGAGGTGGGCAGGCTACTGGAAGAGATGGAGCACAGCGGACTGCCAGTGAGACATGTGAAGAAGACGACAAGCAGTTCGATGCACTCCCTATACGAGATAGCGCCACTGCTGAAGGGTGACCGATGGATCATCACTACTGTAGATACGATATTCGGCGAGCGAGAGTTTGCGGAGTACGTCAAGGCACTGAGCCACACCACGGCAGACGGCATCATGGCAGTGACAGACTACTGTGACGATGAGAAACCGCTGTACGTCGTGACAGACAGGCACGATGGCAAGACGCTGGCACGCATCACAGCATTTCGTGATGAGAGTGATGACACAGAGGAGGCATACATCTCGGCAGGCATATACGGACTCACCTCACGCACCCTCAGCACGCTACAAAGATGCGTGGAGAGTGGTATGAGTCGTATGAGAAACTACCAACGCCAACTCATAGCCGACGGGCACACCCTCCTGGCATATCCACTGGGAAAGGTGATGGACATAGACCACAAGAGCGACATCGACAAGGCCGAAGAATGGCTCCGCCAAAGACATATCGTAGGGATATACCGTGCCAAGAGATACTCACCAGGCAGTGTAGAAAAAGACAAGGCGATACTCGATGCCACACTACAGCAGCTGGGTGACAGGGGTTATGACATCGACGTGATGACAGAGGAGGAACTGCTCGAAGAGGGCACTGTGAGGGAGGCAGGATGCTACCTGTCGATGGCGAGGAGCGAGGAAGCACTCAACATACTGCAGGACAAAATGTGTATCAACACCTCAGATGCCGTAAGATACTGCAACAACCGCAGATACATCACCTCGGACGACACTACCCCACCCCTATGGGTAAAGCGCACCGACCAGTGCAGTGAGGGAGAGGGCGACGTGACATACTGCGCCACTGACGAGGAGGTACGCAAGACGGTCGCCATGCTCCACAAGCGGGGCATAGACTCATACGTCATGCAGAAGCACTACGAGGGGGAGCACGTAAAATTCTATGGTGTAAAGGGCACCACATTCTTCTCGCCATCAGGGTATGAAGGCCTCAGCGATATGGCACAGGCTATGGCACAGGAGGCCGGAATCACGGTATATGGCGGCGATGCCATAATAGGCGACAATGGCGAGATACACATAATAGACCTCAATGACTGGCCATCGTTTGCATCATGCAGAGAAGAGGCAGCGGAGGCGATAGCATCTATGACATGAGCAAGTTCAAGGAACTGTTACGTTCGACATACAAGTCACGAGATACGGAGGAGAATATCGACATATACTTCACACGTCCGATAGGTCTCGTCTTTGCACTGTTTTTCAAGAAAGCAGGATGGAGTCCCAATGCCGTCACCATACTGTCGTACTTCATAGGAGGAGGTGCTGCATGGATGATGCACTATGCCGACGTAATGCACAACGTATGGGGAGTGCTGCTGCTCATGACGGCAAACTTTCTCGACTCAGCCGATGGGCAGTTGGCACGCATGACAGGCAAGAAGAGCATCACGGGACGCATACTCGACGGCTTTGCCACGGAGTTTTGGTTTATATGCATATACATAGCCCTGACGTGGAGACTGTGGGATGTCAGCATACCATTTACCCAGACGCCCTGGAGGGGGTGGTTCTTTCTGCTCTGCTGCATAGCAGGATTTGGTGCTCACAACTATCAGTGTCGCATGGCCGACTACTATCGCAACATACACCTATACTTCCTCAACGGCAGGGAGGGAGCCGAACTCGACACCTACGAGAGTCAGCATGCTGTATATGAGCGATGCAAGGCGGAGCGCAACTTCACTGGCATGCTCTTTTTTGCCAACTACGCCGCATACTGTCGCAAGCAGGAGCAGTCCACGCCCCACTTCCAGCGACTCAGGCAGGCACTCGTACAGCGTTACGGCAGCATAGACAACGTGCCACGGCAATGGCGCGAGGACTTCTGCCACATGAGCCGTCCGCTGATGAAATATACTAATATAGTATCATACAACTGGAGAGCCATAGTGCTGTACATAGGTTGCCTATGCAACGTGCCCTGGATAAGTCCGGTATTTGAAATCACCGTGCTGATGCTGATAGCAAAATACATGCAGCGTCGTCACGAAAATATATGCAAACGGCTATATGAAGGGCTTCCTCTTTGACTACGGTGCGACACTCGACACACGCGGCGAACACTGGAGCAAGGTGATATGGCGAGCGTACGAGAGACATCATGTACCCATCACGTGGGAAGAGTTTTGGGAGGCATACGTCACCACAGAACGCAAACTCGGTGAGGGAGGCATCATACTGCCGAGCGACACATTTTACAATACGCTAAGCAAGAAGATAGCACTGCAGCTGCAAAGCATAAAGACAAAGCTGGGCACCGACACCAGCGACACCCTCGCCCAGCAACTCACCGACGACCTGTACGACGAGACACTACGGGTGATAGCCGAGTCAAGAGAGGTGCTGCAGGAGATAGCCGACAAGTACAGATGTCCCATGGTGCTGGTGAGCAACTTCTACGGCAACATACACACCGTGCTGAAGGAGATGGGGCTGGACAGATACTTTGCTGAGGTGATAGAATCGGCAGAGGTGGGCATACGCAAACCCGACCCACGAATATGGCAACTGGCCATAGAGGCTCTCGGGCGCCACTCTCCCACCCCACTGCTACCCCAGGACATCACCGTGGTGGGCGACTCGCTGGAAAAGGACATCATACCAGCAAGGACGTTAGGGTGCAAGACCATTCACGTAACGGAGGGTTTGAGGTTTGAGATTTGAGGTTTGAGATTTAGAGTATAATATATATAATGAACGTAAGCAATATAAAGCCCGCTGAGGGCAAACTGGGAATAATGATAGTGGGCAACGGAGCCGTTGCCACCACATTTATCACTGGTGTGCTGATGGCACGTCGCCATCTGGCAAAGCCAGTGGGAGCACTGACTCAGTATGACAAGATACGCGTAAGCACCCCTGCTGGCACCAAATACCTGGCATACAACGAGATAGCGCCAATAGCAAGTTTGGACGACATCGTCTTTGGCACGTGGGATGTATATCCACAAAATGCCTTTCAGTCGGCCATGTACTGCGAAGTGCTTCAGGAGAAGGATATCATGCCTGTCAAGGACGAACTGGAGAAGATAGTGCCCCTCGCAGCAGCTTTTGACAAGAACTATGTCAAGCGCCTCGACGGCGACAACGTAAAGCAATGTGCCACACGATGGGATATGGTAGAACAGCTGCGCCAGGACATCAGGACATTCAAAGAGGAGAAGGGATGCTCGCGCATAGTGGTGCTCTGGGCTGCTTCAACGGAGAT
Organism: Prevotella sp.; assembly: GCA_017642485.1. Lineage (GTDB taxonomy): Bacteria > Bacteroidota > Bacteroidia > Bacteroidales > Bacteroidaceae > Prevotella. The sequence continues at coordinate 10,752 of JAGCPC010000027.1, forward strand.
ATATGTGCCTGTCAATATGGAGGTACATGATACCATAGAGCACCTCGAGCAGGCCATGAGGGACGACGACCGCAATAACATCGCACCATCAATGTGCTATGCCTATGCGGCACTCAGCGAGGGAGCACCATTTATCATGGGAGCACCCAATACGACCATCGACATACCAGCCATGTGGCAGTTGGCTGAGAAGATGCACATGCCGATAGCAGGCAAGGACTTCAAGACGGGACAGACACTGGTGAAATCAGGGTTTGCACCAATACTGAGCACCCGCTGCCTGGGACTCGCAGGATGGTTTTCGACCAACATACTGGGCAACCGCGACGGACTGGTGCTCGACGAGCCCGACAATTTCCGTACCAAGGAGATGAGCAAACTGTCAACACTGAGCACCATACTCGATGCAGAGAAACAGCCCGACCTCTATGCCGACTACCACCACAAGGTACGCATAAACTACTATCCACCACGTGGCGACAACAAGGAGGGATGGGACAATATCGATATATTTGGATGGATGGGCTACCCCATGCAGATAAAGATAAACTTCCTATGCCGAGACTCCATACTCGCTGCACCGCTGTGTCTGGACCTCTGTCTGCTCATCGACCTCGCAGCACGTGCCGGAAGGAGTGGCATACAGCGTTTCCTCAGTTTCTACCTGAAGTCGCCCATGCACGACTATACCAAGGACGAGAAACCCGTCAACGACCTCTATCGGCAGTACACCATGCTCAAGAATGCAATACGCGAAATGGGAGGATATCCTGCGGACGAACTTGAGGACTGAGATAGTTGATAGTTGACAGTTGATAGTTGACAGTTGATAGTTGATAAATTGAAAGGAGACTAAAAAATATTTTTATGCAGAAGATACTTATTACTACATTTTGCTTATTACTCACCACTCTCTGTGCTGTGGCACAGAATCTGCGTGGCATAGTACTCGATGCACAGACTGGCGACAGCATACCGCGAGTGACAGTAACATATCGAGGACACCACCTGTCTGTCGTCACTGACCAGAACGGACACTTCACCATACCACGTCATAATGGGTGGAAACTGACATTTACCGCTGTGGGATACAAAGCACAGAACCTGGCAGTAAGCGAAAACAGCAAGGAAGACATAGTGATACGTCTGCGCACTGACGTACGCGCCCTCAACGAGGTCGTAGTAAAATCGAAGAAGCGCAAGTACAGCCGCAAGGACAATCCTGCTGTGGCCTTTATGAAACGCGTCATCGCTGCCAAGAAACAAAACAAACTGGAGGTAAACCCCTACTATCAATATCGCAACTACGAGAAACTGACGATAGCACTGAATGAGTTGAGCGAACATGCCCTCGACTCAGGCATATATGCTAAAAAGGAATACCTGAAAAACCAGATAGAGAAGAACCCTATCACCGACAAATACGTGCTGCCCGTAATAACTACGGAAAAGGTGTCACGCTACTACTACCGTCAGGACCCCAAGGACGAGAAGACCGTCATCGAGGCAGAAAAAGAGAATGGTATCAATGACCTCATAGAGACTGGTGACCTCTTTACTGCGCTGGCAAAGGACATATTCAGCGAGGTAGATATATACGACGAACAGGTTCGCATACTGCGCCAGCACTTCACATCGCCGATAGCCAACAATGCTATCAGTTTCTACCGTTACTACCTCACCGATACGGTGAAGATCGACAAGGACTCATGCATCTGCGTCACCTTTACCCCCAACAATCAGCAGGACTTTGGTTTTAACGGCAACCTGTACATCACCAAAGACTCCGTACTGCATGTCAAGAAGGTGAGCCTGCGCATACCACATCGCTCGGACATCAACTTCGTCAAGAGTATGGCGATAGACCAGGAGTACGTACAGATGCCTGACGGACAATGGGTGCTCAATACCAATGACATGTTGGTGGAGATGTCGCTCACGGGTAAGTTTGACAACTTCCTCATCACTCGCACCTCACGACGTTCCGACTACTCCTTCGACCCTATCGACAAGAAGATATTCCGCGGCAAGGCAAAGGAGATAGTCGATCCCTATGCACAGATGCGCTCAAAAGAGTATTGGGCTGACAACCGCGACATACAACTCACACACGGTGAGGCAGAGATGGACAACTTCATCAAGGGTATCAAGAACACCAAGCACTTCGGATGGGCCATAGTATTTATGAAGGCGATACTGGAAAATTATGTCGAGACGACCAAGAGCGACAACCCCAGCAAGATAGACCTCGGACCCGTCAACTCCTTCATATCAAGCAATGAGATAGACGGTTTCCGTTTCAAACCCGCGTTCCAGACTACTGCCAACCTCCATCCACACCTCTTCTTTAAAGGATATGTGGCTCACGGCTTTAAGTCGCACAAAAACTACTACAGCGGCACCGTCACATATTCATTCAACAAGAAGGCATACCTGCCGCAGGAGTTTCCACGTAAGAACCTCACCTTCACCACATCGAGGGATATATCATCAGCATCAGATAAGTTCAGCCAACTCGACAAGGATAACCTCTTTGCCTCTATACGCTGGGACAAGACGCGCCACATGGCACTGCACAACCGTCAGGAGATAAGCTACGAACACGAAAACTCGTGGGGACTCGCACTGCTCGGCGGCTTCAAGTTTGAGAAGAGCACCGCAGTGGGCGAACTGCACTACAACAGGCTGGCACAGCAGGCTGCCGATACACCACTGCCTGATGACGGCTCACCACAGCCAGCTATTGACTCACCACAACCTGCTGCTGACAACTACTGGAATCATGGTAGCTATCGCACCTCGGAGTTTTACGTGCAGGTGACATTCTCACCAGGGCAGCAGTATATGAACTCCAAGCAGCAGCGCTCCCCCCTCAACCACGAGGCTCCGATCTTCAAACTCAAGCATACCATCGGCATGCGTGGTTTCATGGGAGGCGACTACAACTATCACGTCACCGAGGCAAGCATATACAAGCGCTTCTGGGTGAAAAACTGTGGTATGATAGACATGTGGCTCAAGGGTGGCATACAGTGGAGCAAAGTACCATTCCCACTCCTCATGGCACCAGCAGCCAACCCATCGCTCATACGCCAGCGTGAGACGTTCTGCCTCGTCACCGACATGGAGTTTCTCAACGACCGCTATGCCAGTCTCATGGCAGAGTGGGACCTGCAGGGCAAGATACTCAACCGCATACCCCTGCTCAAGCGACTCAAGTGGCGTGAGCACATCGGCGTCAACGTACTGTGGGGAGGCCTCAGCGACAAGAACAACCCTACCCTGCCCCAAAACAGCCACGACGGCATGCTCATGGAGATGCCTGAAGGTTGCACGGTGATGGACAGCGGCGAACCCTATGCCGAACTGCGAGTAGGACTGCACAACATACTGAAATTCTTCCGCATAGACTACGTGCGCCGACTCAACTACAACGAGAAAACCCATGCACCGAAAAATGCCGTACGACTTGGCTTCGGCTTGAGTTTCTGATGTGCGTACACATGTATGATGTGTTAAGAAATCTAAACATACCGCGCCCTCGGTGTAGAAATATAGAACAATTTTATTCTCTTTAAATCAAAATCTCGTACCTTTGCATTACGAAAGATAATTTACAACTTTTTCGCGTATTATCAAAAAAAGCATACAAAGGTAAAGATAATGATTAAGGATTTCAATCAGATTGCTATCATGGCTGGTGACAAGGACATCAGCTATAAGGAACTCATCAACAACATCTCAGCCGTAGCACTCCATCTGCCAATAAAGCAGACCGAGAAGTGCATCATCTTCAGCGAGAACCGCGAGGAGTGGATATACTCCATCTTCGCCATCTGGCAGAAGCGTGGCATCGCTGTACCCGTTGATGCTACATCTACCGTCAGCGACCTCGCATATATACTCAGTGACTGCAAACCCGAGTGTGTCATCACCTCGCCTGCCAACCTCGCTACCACCGAGGCAGCCATCAAGACAGCCGGAGCCGACACAAAGGTCATCAACCTTGAGACTTTCGGTGAGATATGCCGCGAACAGGTCGATACCAGCGCCGAGGACTACCAACCCGAGATGAGCGACATAGCACTGATATGCTACACCTCAGGCACTACGGGTTCGCCAAAGGGTGTCATGCTATCCTTCAGCAATATCTTTGCCAATATACGTGGTGTGTCGGAGGAGGTGAAGATATTCACCCCCAAGCGTCGTACCATGATACTCTTGCCACTGCACCATATACTACCCCTTATGGGCACCGTCATCGCTCCTATGCTCAAGGGTGGTGGCGTGGCTATCTGTCCGTCACTGTCAGGTCCTGACATCATGCAGACACTGTGCCGAGGCAAGATATCCATCTTTGTCGGCGTACCACGTCTGTGGCAGACACTCTACAACGGCATCAAGAAGAAGATCGACGAAAAGTGGATCACGCGCGCGCTCTTTAATATATGTAAGAGGGCAAACAGCCGCACCCTCTCACGCTTCATCTTCAAGAGCATACGCGATAAGATGGGTGGCAACCTCGACTACTGCGTCAGCGGAGGAGCATCGCTCGACCTCGAGATAGGCGTGGGACTGCGTACCCTCGGACTCGACGTGCTCGAGGGCTATGGCATGACCGAGACAGCACCTATCATATCATTCACTCGTCCTGGCGACATCATACCAGGATGCGTGGGACTGCCTCTCCCATCTGTGGAGTGTAAGATTGTCAATGGCGAACTATGTGCCAAGGGTCCCAATGTCATGGTGGGTTACTACAACCGTCCTAAGGAGACTGCTGACGTCATCGACAGTGACGGATTTATCCACACTGGCGACCTCGCACGACTCGATGACAAGGGCCGAGTATATATCACTGGACGAAGCAAGGAGATAATAGTGCTCTCTAACGGCAAGAACGTACAGCCATACGAAATCGAATTTCAACTCGAGAAGTACGACGAACTCGTAAAAGAGGTGGCCGTAACGGAGAAGAACGATATGCTGTGGGCTATCATAGTACCACAAAACGAGAACACTACCGAGGAAGAACTCAAGACCAAGGTGATACAGCCCTATAACAAGACTGTCGAGAACTACAAGAAGATCATGAATATCTTCATCTACAACGGCGACCTGCCTCGCACCAAACTCGACAAGCTGCAGCGCTTCAAGCTCAAGGATATTATAAATAACGATAACGGGAACAACCCTCAAACCTCAAACCTCAAACCTCTCATCGGACGCGAAGCTACGCTTGCAAGGCAAGAAACCTCAAACCTCCAAGAGGAGGGGGACGAGACATACCTTATCCTCAAGAAGTATATCGAAGACGAGAAGAAGATTACCGTCAATCCTACCGACCATATCGAGACAGACCTCGCCTTTGACTCTCTCGACAGAGTGAGTCTGCAGGGTTTCATAGAGCAGACCTTCGGCATGACTATCAATGCCGACACCATGGCCGACTACAAGGATATCAGTGCACTCGCCGAGAAGATATCACAGGGCCAGACACGCCGTGAGATAGAGAATATCGACTGGCACACCATACTCACCAGCGAGGAGGCAGACGACACTCTGCAACTCCCCACATCAGGAGCGAGCCACATCATCATAGAGGATCTCTTCAAGACTTTCTTCAAGCTCTACAACCGCATGAGCGTCAAGGGTGTAGAGAATATCCCCGCTAACGGACCATTCATCCTCGCCCCCAACCATCAGAGTTTTCTCGATGCACCTCTCGCTATGGCTGGTGTGCCCAAGAGTCAGATGGGCGACATCTATTTCTATGCTACAGAGGAGCACGTACAGGGCAAGGTACGCCGCTATCTCGCCAGCCGTCATAATATCATCCTCATGGAGAATAAGCACCTCAAGGACTCTATACTCAAACTCTCCAAGGTGCTACGCCAGGGTAAGAGTATCATGATATTCCCAGAGGGCACACGCACACGCACTGGCGAACTCAGCAAGTTCAAGAAGACCTTTGCCATCCTCTCCAAGGAACTCAATGTGCCCATCGTACCAGTACGTCTCACCGGTGCCTACCGCATGCTCAAGCGTGGCACACGCTTCATACAGCCCTGCCACATACAGGTAGAGTATCTCCCACCTGTAACTCCCAATGAGACTCTCACCTATGACGAAATAACGGAGATAGTAAAGAATCGCATAAAAGGAGAATAAAAGCCATGCCCTTGCCCAAGAAAGAAGAACTCGGTAATACATGGACTCACCTCATCGGCGCAGTCTTCGCACTATCCAGCATCTGGATGGTGTGGCCTGCCGTGCATCAGGGGTGGCAGATGGCTTTTGGCGTCATCTTCTTTATCGTCGGCATGTTTCTCATGTTTCTTAGCAGTACCATATACCACTGGGTGCATCCAGGTATGGCTAAGGACGTGCTACGCAAACTCGACCACATCAGCATCTACGTCATGATAGCCTGCTCCTACACCCCCGTCTGCGTGGGTGTGGTAGGCGGATGGGTAGGCTGGACAGTCTTCGGAGTGCAGTGGGCAGCCGTCATCGGTGGCACGTTCTACAAGATCTTTGCCCTCGGCAAGTATCCCAAACTCTCCCTCGCCCTATACCTCATCATGGGCTGGAGCGTGCTCCTTGTCATCGAACCCGTCTTCGTGCGCCTCTCATGGCTCGCTATAGCCTTCCTCATTGCTGAAGGCCTTTTCTACACTAGCGGCACCTATTTCTTTGCCCACGACAAGCAGCGACACTTCCACGCCATCTGGCACGTATTCGTGCTCCTTGGCGCCATCTCACATTGGAGCGTAGTGCTCTGCCTCATTAACAAGCTTTAGCAACTTCGTTGCAACGATACGTCGCTAAAGCGACTACGATACGGGGCGATGCCCCTACCATACGGAGCTGGCGCTCCTACTATAGTGCTAACGTTAATTGTTCGTAGCGAAGCGTATCGTAGCGAAGTTATCGTTTTCGTTTTCGTCTTCGTTTTCGTTAAGGTTAAGGTTAAGGTTAAGGTTAACGTTAAGGTTATCGTTTCCTTTCCCGTTCCATCTTCACGTTCGTCAGTTTTATGTCTGTCGTGGCAGTGTCTATCTGTTGCGCCGCCTTAGTATATACTATGGTGACATCCTTTATCTCTATGTCATGCACACACCTTAGGTTCTCCAGTCCGCCGGCCTTGATGCCCGTTCGGCAGCCGCGGCATATCACGTTGCTTATGTGTATGTCCTGAAACTCCGGCACCCTCTTCATCTGTTTCTCCGTCAGCATCTTCGAGCGTTTCGGCGTACCGTCAGCATCGTGGTCGCTATAGTCACACTGGAATACTATCGCCGACTTTGCGATGTCGCTCATCACTATGTCCGATATATACAGCTGCTCCGTCTTGCCGCCTCGGCCCAGTCCGCTCTTGAAGCGCAGACCCGTGTCAGTCCCTGAGAAGCGGTTGTGCCTCACCACCATCCTGCGTATGCCGCTGGTGGTATTGCTACCCAGCACGAAGCCGCCGTGCGCATGATACACCGTATTGTCCTGCACCACTATGTCCTCACATCCGCTCGCCGGCGTATCCTTCTTTGCCACGCTGCTCTTCATGCATATACCGTCGTCACCCACATCCACTGTGTTGTTGACTATCAGTCCCACGTTCACGTCCGAGAAGTCTATGCCGTCGCCATTCTGCGCGTTCCACGGACAGCGCACCGTTATGCCATCGATTATCACGTTACGGCTGTTGCAGGGGTGCACATGAAAGCGTGGTGCATTCTGCGCCGTGATACCCTTTATCAGTATGTTCGTGCATCCATACAACCTTATCAGGTCATTTCGCGTGTTCTCATATCCCTTGGGGTCATCCACTATGTCAGGGTATTTGCTCTTCAACTGCCAAGGGTACCACAGCGTACCGTCATCAGTCACCGTGCCCCCCATAAAGAGGTATTGCTTCCACTCCACGTCGCTCTGCTTGTTGCGCTTCACAGGTCGCCACTGGCTGCCATTGCCGTCTATCGTGCCCTCACCCGTAATGGCTATATTCTTGCGCTTCATGGCATATATACAAGGTAGCACCCGTTCCTCCCTGTCACTATGCCCCAAGTACTCCCTCTTGTCAGGTGTGAAGTATATCATCGCCCCCTTTTCCACGTGCAGTTCTATGTTGTCCTTCAGCTCTATCGGACCCGTCATCCACACACCTCGTGGCACCACTACCTTGCCGCCACCCAGTTCCGTCATGCGGTCTATTGCTTTGCGAAAAGCCTCCGTGTTGAGCGTCACGCCGTCACCCGTTCCGCCACACTCCGCCACACTCACCTCGTTAGCCGGTATGACGGGCAGCGTCACCTTGCTCACCTTCACTGGCAGAGCCTCATAATACTTATCATACTCCCCTGCCCACGCACCGATGCACGCCAGTGACAGGAGCAACATGTAAAGCATCCTTCTTTTCATCTTGTTCATAGTCTATCCATTTCTTTGTTTGTCGGCAAAGTTACTATTTATTTTTCTTTTCTCCAAACAAAAGGGGAAAAACATACGAAGAGAATGTTATGCACCAAGATATATTTCTGCCTGCAGAGGCTGGGTTTCCCCATGTGGATATATGGTTTCAACATGCTATCGCTTAGCTTCTGCGTCAAATTAACTAGTTAATTTGCGAAATTAACCGGTTAATTTTTAAAATTTACTAGTTAATTTTTGATAGTTGCTATGCTTTGAGATTCTGATGCTTAGTCTTCACATGCAGTAGAGAGCATCCCGCATGTCCTCGGAGAGATGCCATAACATAGCTATAATACACTCGGCACTATTACTAAAAAACTTGAAAAAGCGATATAATTCTTAATTCTTAATTCTTAATTC
>JAGCPC010000028.1 GCA_017642485.1 Prevotella sp.
CCGAGTGGTTTGTTGACCCCTGAGCCAAACAACCCGTCGATGACTACCATATCGGTGGTGAGGTGTGGTGGTTCAAACTCACGAGTTATCTCCACGATTTTTCCGCTGTATTGCTTGTTCATGCGGTCGCGGTTGACGGTGCAGTCTGGTGACAGCGTGCCCTTCACGTTAAATAGGTATGCCGTAGCGTCATAGCCTTTGTCCAACAGCTGACGTGTCACTGCCAGGGCATCGCCGCCGTTGTTGCCTGGTCCAGCAAAAACTACGAAGGGTGTCTCCGTATCCCATCGTGCAGTGATAGCCTTTGTCAGCGCAGTGGCTGCGCGCTCCATGAGGTTGATGCTCGTGATGGGCTCATGCTCTATAGTGTAGCGGTCGAGTTCATGTATCTGTTTGCCTGTAAGTATTTTCATATTGTTCTATCTGAGCTTTGCGATGTAAAGTTGACTGCAAAAATACAAAAAAGTTTTCGATTTAGTCGTGGTTTTCGTTATTTATTTGTAATTTTGCACTAAAATAAGAATAAGAATATGACAACGGAGCGCATCACCATACTCGACAAGACTTTTGAGAAGACCATCTCCGAGGCAGAGATACATCGTGCCGTAGATGATGTGGCAAGACGTATCGCTACCGATTATGCCGAGAAGAATCCCGTATTCGTGGTGGTGCTCAATGGCGCATTTGTCTTTGCTGGCGACCTGCTGAGACGTATCGATTTTCCTTGTGAGATAGCATTCACCAAGTTGAAGAGCTATGAAGGACTGGAATCGACGGGCAAGATTATAGAACAATTGCCCGTAGGCGAGGATATCAGTGGCAGACATGTAGTCATCATCGAGGACATCGTGGAGACGGGCTACAGTATGCAGTTTCTCAAAGAGGTGCTTACTGCCAGACATCCTGCCAGCATAGAGATCTGTGCATTCTCATTCAAACCAGAGAAACTCCGTGTCAAGGGACTGGAAGTGAAGTATGTAGGCATGCAACTGCCTGATGCCTTTATCGTGGGCTACGGTTTGGACTACAACCACCAGGGGCGCAACCTGCGTAATATATATTCTTTGGTAAAAGATTAAGTTCGAAATATCGAAATGTCGGAATAACGAAAAAAACGTAATAATAACAAAATAGAAAAAATGAAGAATATCGTAATTTTCGGTGCTCCTGGTTCAGGCAAGGGCACACAGAGTGACAAGATTATTGCAGAGTTTGGTGTAGCACACATCTCCACTGGCGATGTACTGCGTGCAGAGATAAAGGCTGGTACAGAACTGGGCAAGACCGCTTCACAGTACATCAATGAGGGCAAACTCGTACCTGACTCTCTCATCATCGACATGCTTGCTGCTACTCTTGACTCTAAGGGCAAGGATATACCTGGTGTCATCTTTGACGGTTTCCCACGTACCATAGCACAGGCTGAGGCTCTCGACGAGATGCTGAAGGAGCGTGGAGAAAAGGTAAACGTAGTCGTTGGCCTCGAGGTACCCGACGAGGAACTCATCAAGCGTATCATAGCGCGCGGTGCAAGTTCTGGTCGCGCTGACGACAACGAGGAGACAGCCAAGAAGCGTCTTGACACCTATTACTCACAGACCCTTCCACTGAAGGATTTCTACAAGGAGCAGGGCAAGTACGCTCAGATACAGGGCGTAGGCACTATCGACGGCATCTATGCCGAGATTAGCAAGGCGATAAAAGGCTGCTAAAAAAACTTCTCTGAGCACTTTTGTAACCATTTGTATTTCAACATGTTGCAAAGGGGCTCAGAAAAGGATATCTTTTAGCCCCTAAAAGGGCATCTTTTAGCTCCTAAAAGGATATGTTTTGGCCCCCCAAAAGGATACCTTTTACAAATGACTTGTTTTGACAATGGAAAGTAATTTCGTTGACTACGTAAAAATATTATGCCGCTCTGGCAAGGGTGGCAGGGGCAGCATGCACCTCAAGCACATCAAGTACAACCCCAACGGTGGTCCTGATGGCGGCGATGGGGGCAAGGGGGGCTCCATCATACTGCGTGGCAACCATAATTACTGGACATTGCTACACCTGCGCTACCAGCGACATATCTTTGCTGAACATGGTGGCAACGGCGGCAGGGACAAGTGTCACGGCACCGACGGCAAGGACGTATATATCGATGTGCCGTGCGGTACGGTGGTATATGATGCCGATACTGGCAAGTTTGTGTGTGACGTGATGGAGGATGGTCAGGAGGTCGTGCTGCTCAAGGGTGGCAGAGGTGGACTGGGCAACTTCCAATTCCGCACAGCGACCAATCAGGCCCCACGCTATGCACAGCCAGGTGAGCCGATGCAGGAGATGACCGTCATCATGGAGCTCAAGCTCCTTGCTGACGTGGGTCTCGTGGGATTGCCTAATGCAGGCAAGTCAACACTGCTCTCCAGCCTGTCGGCAGCAAAACCTAAAATAGCCAATTACCCCTTCACCACGCTCGAACCCTCACTGGGCATCGTGAGCTACAGGGACAACCAGTCGTTTGTCATGGCCGACATCCCTGGTATTATAGAGGGGGCTGCAGAGGGCAAGGGACTGGGACTGCGCTTCCTACGTCACATAGAGCGCAACTCACTGTTGCTCTTCATGGTGCCAGGCGATACTGACGATATAAAGAAGGAGTACGAACTACTGCTCAACGAGCTACAGCGCTTTAATCCCGAGATGCTGCATAAGCACCGCGTGCTGGCGGTGACAAAGTGTGACCTGCTTGATGACGAACTTATCGAGATGCTCCGACATGATTTGCCGGAAGACCTCCAGGTAGTGTTTATAAGCAGTGTCACGGGTATGGGCATCAGCGAGTTGAAGGATATACTGTGGCAGGAGCTCAATGCCGAGTCAAACAAGATACAGGGCGTGATAGCCGAGGACACACTTGTGCACCGTGACAAGGACCTCACGCGACTCGCCGATGAGGTGTTTGCCGAGGACCGCAATGCGGATACCGAGATAGGCGAAATGGACGACGACTCAACTCCTGATGACATAGAGTACATCGACGAGGACGAGATAGAGGATCTTGAAGACTTTGAGTATATTTAACTACAGTTCACAGTTCAGAGTAGAACTAAGTGATACGAAGTAATGAGCTTCAGTGAGCTAATTATAAACTTGATTGGTAATTATAACTGTGAACTACGAACTGTGAACTGAATTATGTTATACTACGACCTGGGTAAGGACATAACAGCTTATACCACCGACCGCACCATAGGGCGTGACGGTGCAAAGATAAGGGAAGCACTCGACATGCCACATGCACCGTTCTTCTATCCGCATCAGATACATACTGACAAGATACTGTGCGTAGATGAGGCTTTTCTGTCAGAAGCATCCGACAGGCAGAAGGAACGCATGGAGGGTGTTGATGCCGTCATTACGAACGTACCTGGGGTGATACTCGGCATAAGCACTGCTGACTGCATACCTGTATTGGTATATGACCCCGCACATCATGTTGCAGCGGCTATACATGCAGGATGGAAAGGCACAGTGCTGCGCATAGTGGAGAAGGCTCTCTGCCTCATGCAACAACACTACGGCACCCTACCCCACCAGTGTGCCTGCGTCATAGGACCAGGCATATCGCAGGAGAGTTTTGAGGTGGGACAGGAAGTGGTTGATAAGTTCAAGAATGCGGGTTTTGAGATGGATGATGTCACTACATGGATGCCTGACCGAAAACTCACTGCCCCCACAGCACTCAAGCCCCATATCGACCTGAAAGAGATAAATCGCCGACAACTGATAAAACAAGGCGTTGAGGAGCAAAAAATCGCCATTTCATCGGTTGATACATATACAGACCTACAATATTTCTCGGCACGAAGAGAGCAACAAGGTACCGTGAAATGTGGAAGAATACTAACCGGTTTTTTACTAAAATAGACATTATAAATAAATTCCTAACTGACTAACTAACTATCTTTCTACTAATGAAAAAGATAACATGCATACTGGTAGCCATGCTTATGGTACTCACATGTGCAGCACAACCCGAGAAACCCAAGGTAGAGACGGGCGAATCGCTGCAGATGAAGTATCGCCATGTGTACTACGATGACCACAACGGCATGTCGCAGTGGCACTCCACCAAGATGCTGCAGGACCATCGTGGCTTCATGTGGTTTGCCACATGGAATGGCCTCAACCGCTATGACGGCTACGAGTTTGCTATATTCAAGAGCCAGCCAGGCGATGGCAACAACCTTGCCTCTGACCGCATACGCAACATGCTTATGGGCGATGACGGCAATATATACTGTAGCGTAAACAGCCGCGTATGGAGGTTTAATCTCAAGACGTACAAGTTTGAGAACTTAGACCCAGAGATACAGGAGCGCTACCTCGCCAAGATGAACTACGACACATCGGCATGGCCGAGTAAGGAGATGACAGTGCACGGATATACCTTCCCCGATGTACGTCAGATACTCTACGACTCTCAGAAAAACGCATGGGTGATGTGCACCTACGGCATAGACAAGATATCACCACTCGCACAGGTAGCGACACAACTCGAGGCCGTACCACAGGATATCGTGAGATGCATATATACCGACCTCAAGGGACGCATATGGATTACTACCCGCAATAAGAGCAGTGTCACCGTGCTCGACGGCGATGCCAACCTCATCGGTTACCTCGGCAGCGACGGCAGACTGCACAAGGAGTATGTATCGTTTGGCAAACCCATATACACCATCTTACAGCAACGCAATGGCACGATGTGGTTTGGTGGCAAACCCGACGGACTGTTTCGCGTAAAGGAGACTTCCGACGGCGTCTTTGAGATAGAAAACTTCCGTGAGGGCACCCCACAGGAGGCACGTGAGGGTACACATATCAACTCGGGATATGTATATGACATCAAGGAGGACCGACGTGGCAGACTGTGGATAGCTACACAGGGAGGAGGACTGAACCTCGTAGAACAGCCCGCAGCAGCACGACTGACGTTCAAGAACTTCAGCAATGTCATGAAGAGTTATCCGCAGAGCAATGCGCAGGTGCGCCGACTCAAGATAATCGGCGACTCGCTGATGCTTGCCACAACGACAGAGGGATTTCTCGTGGTGGACGGACTTAAAGGCAAACCCGAGACAATGACCTTCAGAGTACATGTGCGTGAGGCTGGCAGAGCCGAGAGCCTGTCATGCAGCGCACTGATGGACATGCTCATCGATCGTAAGGGCAGACTGTTTCTCTCTACAGAGAGCGGCGGTGTAGAGATGCTCGAGACAAAGGACCTGAAAGCTACACGTTTCAACTTCCGCCATTTCGACACCTCCAATGGCATGGGGTCTGACGCCACCCTCGCTATGGCTGAGGTAGGCGACGAGATACTCATACAGTGCAATAATCAGGTGACACGACTCAATGTTGATACCGATACAAAAGAAAACTTCAACGACCTCTTTTTCTCGATGGAATCGCGTTTTTCTGATGCCGAACCCATACTACTGAAGAATGGTAACTGGCTATTGTCACTCGAGTCGGGCATACTCATGATGCCCGAGACATCATTCCATCAGCGCATATATGTACCCAGACTCGTACTTACCTCATACGACATACCAGGGCGAGGTGTCAACTATGCTGCAGACGCATGCGACACCATATACCTACACACGGCAGAGCGAGACATCACTATCAATTATGCCGCACTTGACTTTATCGACAACTCGCAGATAAAGTACATCACTCGACTCACTGAGGAGAGAGGATGGTGGCAGAGTGACGACGACTCACAGTGGAGCGTGCCCCACGAGACCCACTCCACCAGTCTCTACAACCTCAGCCCTGGCACCTACATACTCGAGATAGGCTCCACCAATGCCGAAGGACTGTGGGTGAACAACAATCGCCGCGTTGTCATCATCGTCGAACCCACCTTCTGGGAGTCATGGTATGCCTACATACTATATCTGTTGCTCTCGGTAGGCTTGATAGTAGGCATCACCTACACCGTAGTATATATACGCCATCTGTACCGCCAGCGTGAGGAAAATCGTCAGGCATATCTGAGACTCATCGAACAACAGACTGACACGTCAGGCTATGCTGACGATAATGATGACACATCGGCAATAGGAAGCGAGGACGGCGAGGCAAGGAAACATAAGGATACCGTCGTCGTATCGCACCTAAGCGAGGAGGACGATGCCTTCATGCGTCGTCTCATGGACTTCGTAGAAAAGAATCTTGGCAACAGCGACATCGGTGTCGATGATATGGCTGATGCTACTGCCACATCACGTTCGAGCCTCAACCGCAAGATGAAGCAGATACTCGGTGTCACACCTGCCGACTTCGTCAAGGAGGCACGTCTGAAGAAAGCATGCCAGCTGCTTACCAAGACCGATCGCAATGTCAATGACATCGCTTATATGTGCGGTTTCTCCGATCCGAAGTATTTCTCCAAGGTGTTCAAGGCATCCATCGGCATGTCGCCAAGCGACTACCGCATGCAGCATCAGGAATAGATTCCTTGAATTATTTTTTACCCTCTATTGGTGCATTTTCACCCCCTGCGTGGAGTGAATTTGCACCTTTTTTGAATTGTTTGTGAAACCCTATATTATGAAAACTTCGTAATTTTGCATCCAGAAAATTATCAATTCAATTTCTATTAACAAACAACTAAAAACCAAATGAAATTTCTCAAACATTTTTTCTGGATGCTCATGCTCGCGTTCCTTATTACTATACCGAGCATGAATGCAAGCGCCAAGAAGGTGCACACGCTGGGTGACTCCACTATGGCACCCTATGACGAGAATGTGACCAACACACGCGGTTGGGGAATGTACTTCGGCAATTTCCTTACCAACGGTTGGACTTCCGTCAACTATGCGAAGGGCGGACGTGACTCACGCGGAGGCTACAACGAACTGTGGCAGAATGCTAAGAACAATGTGGAGGCTGGTGACTATGTCCTCATACAGTTTGCCCACAACGATACGCAGTACAGCGGTATGGACAATCTGCAGCTGCAGGAGTACTATACCAACATCGGCGATGCCACTCAGGCTGCAGCAGTGAAGAAGGACGGTCGTGGTACCATTCCATCTTCTACCTACAAGGAGTGCCTGAAGCAGATATGCGATGCAGTGAAGGAGAAGGGTGCCACACCTATCCTCGTTTCTTCAGTTTGTCGCTGCTACTTCACCAATGGCGTGGCTCCTATCACTCGTACAGGTCGTCATGACATCGGCGGTAGCTACAAGGTGCTTACTGCAAGTGGTCCTGTAAATGGTACAGCTCTCCCTGAGACAGACCACACTATGGACTACACCTACCAGATGCAGCAGCTGGCTCAGCAGGAGGGTGTGCAGTTTATTGATATGACGGCTGCCACCAAGTCGCTCTACGAGAGCTACGAAACCTACGACAAGTGTTATGCTGCCCTCTTCGACAAGGGTGGCGAGAAAGATAATACCCACTACAACCTCACAGGTGCACTGACGGCAGCACGTCTGTGTGCACAACTGATAAAGGAAGCTGGCATACTCACTGACGCTATCGAGATACCTACCGACCTCGCTATTTCTCCTTCTACCGTTGATCTCGGCGAGGGTTACCTTGGCAAGACAGCTATGAAGGAAATGACCCTTAGCGGCCTGGGACTTGACCCAGCAGCGGGCTCTGTTACTGTTACTGCTTCTGATGGCATTATGCTCTCTACTGACAAGCAGAACTGGGTTAACTCTCTTGACATAGACTACGAGAACGGTACACTCATCAAGACATTCTATGCACGTGTTACCCTCTCTGCAGTTGGACAGTTCAATGGCACAGTTACTGCTACACTGGGTAGCAAGAGCTCTGAGGTTCCTGTTACTATCAATGTAGTAGAACTCGGTGGTGGCGACCCATTCACCGTTAACTGGACGATGTCCCCTACTGATAAGGCATCTGCTACCGTCAGTGATGCTACTAAGGCATCAGCTACTGATGTGACATACGAGAATCTTGGCACATATGGCTACATGAACGGCTATGGCGCACTGATAGCTCCAACAGGTTCTTCTGGTGCATGGCCAACAGCAGCTATCGACGACCAGAACCAGTATGTACAGTTTGCTGTTACAGCTCCAGAAGGCAAGAAACTCGACATCAGCAACATCGCTATGAAGATAAAGGCACAGGGTGGTGGTTCACTGCAGTGCCACGTATATTGCTCTACTGATGGTTTTGTTACTCGCAAGACCCTCTTCTCTACCTCTGCTGCTCTCACTGGCACATGGAATGAGATAAACTACGAGGAAGTAGTAAAGGTAGAAGAAGGCGACCAACTCCTTATCCGTGTTTATCCTTGGTCAGGCAATGTTGACAGTGGTCGCTGGATATGCATCTCCGACGTAGCTGTCAGCGGTCAGTCAAAGGACGCTGCTGGTGTGAATATCACTGGTAATATCACCTACACCCTCGACAAGGGCGGACTGACACAGGGTGACGATGCAGTATTTGATCCTGAGACCCTCAGCGCTTGTTTCGCAGGCAAGTCTTGGTCAGCAGGTAGCGCATTGACCGTAGATGGCCTTTCAAGTTATAGCGGAGCTTCAGACGAGGCTAAGATTACGCAGACAAGCATAGCAAATAAATCAGGAGCATCACTGGCTTCTACTGCAGGCAAAGACAACACTCTGACCCTGACACTCACACCAGAAGACGGTTTCTCATTCGTACCAAGCAAACTCACCTTCCAGGCTGCGCGCTATGGTACTGACGGTGGTAACATCAGTGCTTCTGTCGATGCTGGCGAGACACATGTTGATTTGGTAAACAATCAAGGTGTAAATCGTGGTGGCAAGAACCTGACCATTGCTTCTTTCTCTGAGGCAATTGACGGTATCACTGCTACTGCTGACAATCCTCTGAAGGTCAACTTCTCATTCCTTGGTCTGGGCAATACCAAGACCATGGGTCTCTCAAACGTTGTCATCGAGGGACAACTCGTAGGTGCTCAGGCACAGGTTACCAAGTATATGCTCAACACACAGGTGGTTCCTTCTGCTGAGGCAGGTTCTATCACTCGCAGCCCAGAGATGGAGCAGTACAAGGAGGGCTCTACCGTTACTCTCAAGGCTACTAAGAACTTCGGCTATAAGTTCGCAGGATGGCAGGACGAGACAGGTGCTACTGTTTCTACTGATGCTGAGACCACTGTTACCATGGATGCCGAGAAGACCATGAAGGCTGTGTTCGAGGCTGTGCCAGTATATACTGTCACTACAAAGGTTGCCAATGACTCTGAGCGTGAAGGACTGGGTAGCATCACTCTTACTCCTAACGATCATGACGGTCAGTATGAGGAGGGCACTCAGATTACTGCTGTTGCCAATGAGAGCAAAATCATTAAGTTTACCAACTGGGAAGACAACAGCGCATCTGTTTCTCGCACAATCACTGTTAATGAGAATATGACCATCACAGCTAACTACGAGGTACAGGACTTTATCGCAGTGTTCGATGCAAGCAAGACAGCCGACTATGCTTACACCACTACATCAGGCTATCCTTTCTCAGCTGATGAGGTTTGGGATGCTAATCGCAATGCCAAGTCTTCAATCGTTAGGGTATCTGATGGCTCACTCTGCTACACCCAGACTGGTGGCACACCAGTAGTGCGCAATCGTGTAGGTGTGGTAATATCAGGCATCAACGGTCTCTATCAGAATGGTTACAACACCAGCGATATAGCTTGGCAGTATCAGTTCTCAACTGTTGGCTTCACCTCTGCTAAGTTTGTTGCTGACATGTGTGCCAAGAATGGTGCCAAGAAGCAGTACAAGGCTCTCATCAGCATCGCTGGTGGCGAGTTTACCGAACTCAAGTCAGCATGGGACGTGACAGCAAACGTTATTAACCCTGTTTCAATCGACCTCCCAGCTGAGGCTATAGGCAAGGAGTCTGTTGTCATCCGTATCACAGGTACAGGTGACGATACCTACAACACCACCTATCCTTTCGACAAGACTTTTGACGGACTCTCTTACTGCGACCACTCTGAGGCTGGCGTAGGCAATGTCTTCATCCTTGGCGATGCAGTGGTAGAGGAAGATGCTACAGCACCCGAGGTTACATCTACTATCCCTGAGAATGATGCCACCGCTGTCAGCGCTTCTGGCCGTATCACTGTCACCTTCAACGAGCGCATCGAGTCTGCTAACAGCAATGGCGCAGTGACACTGGGCTCTGAGGTGCTCACTCCTACTTGGAGCAGCCGTAGTGTAAGTTTCGACTACACAGGTCTTGACTACAACACTGCCTACACCTTCTCTATGCCTGCTAACTATGTGCAGGATAAGTCTGGCAACAAGTATGCTGAGCCAGTTACCATCAACTTCACCACTATGAGTCGTCCTACAGTCACCAAGGCTCTCTACGACTTCATCGTGCCTGATGATGGTACCATCGACGAGGCACTCGCTGCTGCCAACAATCGTGAGAACAAGTCAGTACGCTATCGCGTATTCATCAAGAATAGCGACGAGCCATACGTGTTCCATCCAGAAGGCAGCGTAACAGGTGGCGACGGCAAGACTTACGACAATCCTACCTCTGTCCTCTCTGCTGCCAACACCAGCTTCATCGGCGAGAGCATCGAGGGTGTGGTAATCACCAACGTTACTCCTGACGCAACGTGGAACAACGGTTTTGGTGCAGCATGTCCGCTCGAGGGTATCGGCAAGGGCGATGTACTCCAGATCAAGGGTGCTGACGCTTACTTCCAGAACCTCACCATCAAGACCTCTATGGGTGATGCTCATGGACGTGACATCGCTGTCAACGACCAGGCTAACCGCACCATCTTCAAGGATGCACAGCTCTGGGGTTATCAGGACACCTACGTGTCAAACAACCAGAATGGCAAGTTCTACTTCGAGGGTGGCATCATCCGCGGACGTACCGACTACATGTGTGGTAAGGGTGACGTATATTATAATAAGGTGACGCTACGTCAGGTAGCAAGCGGCTATGCTGCTGTACCTTCTCTGCCTAAGAAGTATGGTTACATCTACCAAAGCTGTAAGATTATCGGCGACAGCAACAGTGGTGTTGATGGCAACTACACTCTCGGTCGTCCATGGGGCAAGGGCACTCCTATCGCTCTCTTCATCGACACAGAGATGGAGGTTAAGCCAAGCGCTATAGGCTGGAGCGAGATGAGCGGTGGCTATCCTGCTCGCTTCGCTGAGTATGGCTCTCATGGTTCTACTGGTGCACTGGTAAGCACTGAGGGACGTAAGACTGAATATGATGCCTATGATGAGAAGAACGAGGTGAAGGATGAGAATGGTAATCCTGTATTAGATGAGAAGGGCAATAAGACTTATACCTACGTCAACCGTCGCACTGAGTACAACAATCCTATCCTCACTGCTGATGAGGCTGCAGTGCCTACGCTGAAGGCTGTGATGGGTCAGGACGACGATTGGCAGCCTACCCTCCTCACTGAGCAGGCTCCTGTGCCAAGCAACGTATCTGTTGCAGGTGCCACAGTCTCTTGGGACAACAGCCCTTATGCTCTGCTCTACGCAGTTTGCAAGGATGGCAAGGTCATCGACTTCACAACTGAAGCTACTTACACAGCAACAGAGAACGGCTCTTATTCAGTACGTGCTGCCAACGAGATGGGCGGTCTGAGTGCTGCATCACTCACTGTTGAGGTGACCGATGCTTCTGCTATAGCTAACGTTAACGCTGACGATAACGCTAACCTTAACGTTAACGCTCCCGTTAAAGTTATTAAGAATGGTAACCTCTTCATAGGTAACTTCAACGTTGCAGGACAACGAATAAAGTAAAAGTCTAAAAATACCTAAATAAACTAAAAAGTGGCACAGTGTTTCGCTGTGTCACTTTTTTTTTGTAACTTTGCCCCGATGATAAGATACTACATAGCTCTAATTGCGGCACTCCTCATCAGTGTCCATTCCTCCATGGCAAAGGAGGAATTCTCTCCACTCGAACAGCAACAGATAAGCATCGAGACCACTGGACTGTTCTCTAAGTCCAGCACTTTCCAGATAGACTTTACTGCTATGGATGCTGCGCACTACTCCTTCCCCCTCCCTGTCGGCAAGGCAGTAGCTTCTACCCCTGGCACCATAGAGATCGAGACCAAGAAGGGTGATGCCGTCAAGGCGATGTTTGAGGGTACCGTGCGACTCTCACGCCACAACCCCAACTACGGCAATGTCGTGGTAGTACGCCATAACAACGGACTCGAGACGGTGTATGCCTTTAATGCCCAGAATCTTGTCAAGAGCGGTGACCGCGTCAAGGCAGGCCAGACCCTCGCCATCGTGGGTGAGCGCACCATACTCTTCAGCATCATGGTCGATGGCAACCGTATCAATCCCAGCACCATCATCGACATAAAGTCTCACAACCTGCGCAAGCAGATACTCACCTTCAACAAGGAGGCAGGCAAAGTCACTGTAAAGGCTAAATATACCCCTGAGCAACTGAAGCAACGCGCCGAGAAGGCACAGAATGTCGGACTCGATAGCAACGACCCCTTCAAGGGCAACAGCGTATATCGCCTCAACCTCGACCTTATCAAGGACTGGCACTACCCTCTCGATGGGGCTCATGTCATCAGCGGATATGGTGGCAAACGCAAGAACCACTCTGGTGTTGACATCAAGAACGGACCTGGCAATAAGGTCTATGCCGCCTTCGATGGCAAGGTGGTGCAGTCAGGAGTATTCTCCGGCTACGGCAAGTGTATCACCATACGCCACGCCTTTGGCATCGAGACACGCTATAGCCACAACTCCAAGAATTTCGTCAACGTAGGCGACATCGTCAAGGCAGGACAGGTCATCGCTATCGTAGGCCGCACAGGACGTGCCACGACAGAGCACGTACACTTCGAGACTCGCATAGCTGGCAGAGCCTTCAACCCCGAGTACATCTTTGACAATAATAAGAACCAGCTACATCACGGCACCCTGCAGTTTAAGAAAAATGGCAGTGTGACGAGGCTGAAGTGAATTAGGAATTAGTAATTAATAGTTATGAGGAGCAAAGTTTTCATATTGTCATTAGCATCTGTATTGGCACTTTCATCTTGCACAACAACAGGCAGCGGAGCCTTGACGGGATCCATGTTTGGAGGTATCATAGGTTCGTGCATCGGAGGCATCGGTGGCGGACCGCGAGGTAGCGACATAGGCACCCTCGTGGGTATGGCTGTAGGTGCTGGCGCTGGCGCTGCAATAGGTGCTGCAGCCGAGAAGCAGGAGCGTGAGCAGTTTGAGGCGCATCGCGATGCCATATACCAAGGTAGGGAGTATCCTGACGTTAACGGGAACGTTACTCGAGAAGATGAGCAGTATGCGAATAACAACGTACGCAAGACCCCAGAGGCTAATACTGGTTATTCTGCTGACCCAGTGTATGATGATGTGATAACTATGGAGACCTCACCACAGCCAACCTCACCCCAACCCTCTCCAAAGGGAGAGGGAGAGGCTATCAGCATCTCCAATGCCCGCTTTATCAATGATGCTGGCACCACCCATATCAGCAAGGGCGAACTGGTGAAGATAGCCTTCGAGATACGCAATGTATCTGATCATGACATCGCCAACATAGTAC